>NC_007295.1:600000-897405 GCF_000008205.1 Mesomycoplasma hyopneumoniae J | reverse complement strand
ATGAAGCGAACTTATCAACCAAATAAAAGAAAACATTTAAAAACACACGGATTCCGCGCGCGAATGTCAACAGCCGACGGGCGAAAAATTCTTGCTGCACGACGCGCAAAAGGTCGGAAAAGACTAACTGTTTCTGATAAATAATTTTTGTTGAGATAGTTTTGCAAAAAATTCGTAGTATTAAAAAAAATTGGGAATTTCAAGCAATAATTAACAAAAAAAATCAAATTGTCACTAATTATCTTATATTTTATTATGTGAAAAGTGATTTTTTTGAGATTGGGATTTCAGTACCAAAAAAGTTTGCAAACGCAGTCAAACGTAATTACTATAAGAGACAAATTAAAAATGCGCTTTATATATTGTGGAAAAAAGGGGAGATTTTTTTAAATTTTCGTGTAGTTTTAATTGCGAGAAAGAATTTTTTACCCCTAAGCTTTGAAACCAAATACCAAAAATTAGCTAAAATTTTTAAAGAATTAAAGAGAAATGAAAAATAGAAAAATCCGACCTAAAGCTTTTGATTATTTCCAAAGTCAAAATAATCAAAATAAAAAAACCTTTAAATTTAAAGGTTTTTTTAAGTTCTTAAAGATTTTTTTCTATACAATTATTTTTGGAATTTCCCTAACTGGTTGTATTCAGTCTATGGTTGTAAAAACTTCTTATAATCCCGGTGAAGCGCTCGAATTTTATAATTCAAAAGAAGAAATAACTCCAAATTACACAATTTTTAGGGAATCAAAAAACAAAGATTTACCTGGAATTGATATAGTTACAAAAAATAATAATTTTTTAGTATCAGCTGATAATAAAAAAGTAAATCAAGAAAAAATTCTCAATGCTTTAAGAAAACAGATAAAAAACGAAAATGCCGAATTTGGTGAATTTAGTTCACTGATAATGTTTCAAAAAGGCGAAAATGAATTTGAGTATTTAAAGGGGGATAAAAATAATGAATTTATTTTTTTTAGTTCCTCAGAAAATTCAATAGAGCAAAAAACAAATTGGACAGAGATTAAAATTCCATCACCAAAATATTTTAGCCTTAAATCTGATAAACAATATTTTGAAAAACTGCGAGATGTTAAAAGTTTACCCATAAATACTTATAGTTTTGATAAATCTAGTTCAGAAAATGCTGCAATTAGCGAGAAAATTGATAGTTATTTTTTTAATTTAGATAATAAAATTCCGCCCGTTAATAGGTCGTATGCAATTTTTGCCCGTGATGTTTTTCAGGTAATTTATAACAAATTAATTTTATTACCGCAATTTTCTCAAGGAAAACTTGAAAAAGCAATTGCAGAATTTGAGCAAAAATCAGGAAAAGATGTTTCCCCTGAAACTGAAAAAATACTTTCTGGATACGCTAATTTAGTAAAAAAACTTGTTTTTCCAACTAATTTTTCCCGGATTGATATCCAAAATAAAACTTATAGTTGGAATAATAACGATGAAAGTGCAGCAAAAAATATTGCTTTTCAAAACAAAATTCCAGCTTTTCCGATTGTTTCCTGAGCAGAATCCTGAAAATTAGGCCCTTTTTATGCAATTTTTGTTTACCCGTTATCGAAAATTATCCTTTGAGTTACCGCCTCGCAGTCATTGTACGAATGGTCGGGTTGGATAACAATTTTATCAATTTTAGCAGTTGTAGTATTTACAAAAATTATTTCATTTATTTTTAGATTTAAAACAATTTTTGGCCAGAACAAACAGATGGAACTGCAACTTAAAAAGGCAAAAATTGATGCAAAATACGAAAATTACAAGAAAAACAAGGTGATGCAGCAGCGGCACCGTCAGGAAATTGTTGATTTATATAAAAAAAATAACTTTTCCCCTTTTTCCCCATTTTCACAAATTTTGGTGACAATGCCGATTTTTATAGCAGTTTGGCGAGCTTTGCAGGGAATTCCAAGTTTTAAAGTTACTTATTTTTTAGGTTTGGAATTAGCTGCAACCTCCTATCAAAAACTTTTTGAAGGTTATTGAATTTATCTACCCATAATAATTGTTACGGTTTTGGTGCAGGCATTGCAGCAAATTATCCCAAAAATTTTAAACAAAAAAAAGTCGAATCGGATAATGAATGTGCAGGAAAATGAGACTTTAAAAAAACAGCAAAAAACTCAGCGCATAGTTTCCATTATTTTCATATTTTTTGGGGTAATTTTCCAGGCATCCCTTCAAATTTATTGAATTATTGGGGGAATATGGGAAATTTTACAAACATTGGGGATATTTTATTTGCAAAAATCAAATTTTTATCGTGAAAAAATGCGTCCCTGACTGGAAAGAAAAAAATGGGTTTAATTAAAATTATCCCCATTTTTTTAAAATTTTACTTGAAATTTAGTAAAATTTTATTAGTTTAAAAACGTTTAAAAATCAATCTGGAGAAATATAATGAAAAACAAAATCACACCTTGTATTTGGTCACTTATTTCAAACACTCACCTTAGAAAAGCCGAAAGTTTAGAAATTTTAATCCGTGCACTTCTTTTAAATAACGAAGAAATTAATCAAAATTTTAAAAATAAATGATTAAAAATTTATAAAAATAAAAATTGAAAACCAATTGGCGATTTAAATGAACACTTAAAATTAGCAGCACAATTAGGAGTGACAAAAACAGATATTTTAACTCCTGGACAACAAAAAATTAACATATTAGCCAAATTAGTAAACAGTGGGATTATTAAAATTAGAGAATATATCAGCATAATTTTGTTTAATTTAGTTAGTTTTATCAATTATGAATATCGTCATATTTTTAAAATGACGCTTGAATTGCTTAAAAAACAGAACAATTCTCCTGTTTCTGTTGATGAAATATTTCAAAATTTTAATTTTGGCGAACCAGTTTGCGCTGAATTTAACATAAAATTACTCCGTTACAATTTAAAACAAAAAGATCATATTTTTTATATTTTAATTTCAGGAGTTTTTTTTGAAGTTTTATCATCTCGGGGAAAAAATCAACAATATAACATTAATTTTTTTAAAATAAAACTTTATGATCACTGATATTCAAGGATTGATGAATTAATTAAAAGATGTAATAATCAGCTGGAAAGTTATAATTTTGAAAAAGCAAGTTTGATTAGGTTAGATTCTGAAAAATGATCAAATTATTTAACCCAAAATTCACAAGCAAATTACGATTATATCGTTGATGTTCTTATGCAAAAAGAGTCAAATAATCTTGATGAAAAAAATGATAATACTATAAATTTTAAAGCATCAATTAATCATTTAGAAAACCAAGTGCAGAAAAATTTAGAAAATTCCTTACAAGAAACACAAATAAATCAAGATATTTCAACTACAATTTCAAATAACCCCGAAAAAGTTGATATTGAATTAGAAGCTATTTTAGAAAATAGTCAAGAAAATAAAGTTGATTTATCAGAATTACCCGCAAATTTTAATGATAAGGATCAAGCAGAAAGTCACCAAATTTCTCTTGAAAATGCAGATTTAACTTCCACAAATTCAGTTGAAAAACTTGAAATTGAAGAAAAAATACAAGAAAAACAGAGCGATATTCGCATAATTTCTAATAATTTAGAACAAAATTGTTGTCCAGAACAAAATGTTGTTGAAAAAGAAATTGAAAAAACTTATGAAGACAATATAGAAAAAAACAGTTTTTACAGTAATTTTTACCAAGATCAATTTGAAAGAGATTTTAATAAAATTTCTGAACCATCTGGAGAAAAAAATCTGCAAGATAACGCACAAAGTGAAATATGCGCAGCTGAAAAATGTTGTAATCACATCCAATTAGAAAAAGAAAATCTTGAACATATAGATTCTTCAAAACAAGAAAAGGTTGTTAAAATCAACAGCAATTATCTTAATAAAGGCGAAAAAAATAATTCTAATACTAATAAAAAAGTTCCTTCACTTCCGTTATTATACCAAGCAAAACAGGAAATGCAAAGGGAAATTTCAAAATATCCAATTTCAAAATCAGTTAATTCCAAGGAACATTACTATAATTATTTTATTCATAAAATTAACAAATTATTTAACTTTTCCTTGGAAAACATGTTAAATAAAACTAATTTTAAGCAAAATTTTTTTAATATATTAGATTTTCATAAGAAAAATCACGAAATTATATTAAAGCCTAAAAAAACAATAATAAAAAGTGGGAAAAACTTGCTCTTAATTTCCCCTTCGGCAAATTTAATTTATTCTAAGATTAAAAATGAATTATGTAAAACAGAGATCAGCGAAAAAAACTATGAAATAGTGACTTTTTTTGATGATTATAACCCTGAAAGTTTTATCGGTTATAATGATTTTGTTTTAGGTTCTAAGGAAAAATTAAACTTTATCCCTGGTCCTTTTGCAAGAATTTTACACAAGGCTTATTGAAATCCAGAAAAAAAATATTGCTTAATTCTTGAAAATATCGACAACGATGCCGCAAAAATCACATTAGCTCCTTTAAAACCGCTTTTTATTCGCGGAGAAAACGGTGAAAGTTTGCTCGGAATTTCGCAGTTTGATCTATCTTTCTATATATTTTCTCATCCTGAGGAAAAAAATTTTATCCCCGGAAATCTTACAATTATTGGTACAGTAAATTCTAATTTAGATAGGGACTTTGTTGATCTTTACCCTGATTTTCTTGAAAATTGAGAGATTAAATATTTAGAAAGAGATAATTTATATTCACATATTACCAAATATCAAATTTGTGATACAGGATTATCTTGAAAACACTTTTCAGAGAAGTTAAATTCCTTGCTAGAATCAGAAAATTTAAACAATAAATGATTTTTACCTAACCAAATTGAAACAAAAATTCTTGAAAATCCCCGGATTTTTGTAGATAAGGTTCTCTTTTCGCTTTGAAATTTCACTTCACCCGAGAAAAGAAAGATAATTTTTAGATCAAATTCTTATTCTGTTATGGTTAAGGAATTTTTAGAAACTAAGGGATCAAAACGCTTAAATATTTTTAAATTCGACTATGAAAAAATTAAAAATATATAAGAATTTAAATTATTTTTTGCCTAGTTTTGTTTTTTTAGGTGGCGCTTTTTTTGTTTTAGTTAGTTGTGGTTCAACCCATTTCGGGTTAAATATTTCAAGAGAAAGTCAAACTGGTATTGAGAATGCGAAAAAATTAAAAAAAATAGTAAATTCACCGAATTTAATTGAATTAAGTCCAGAAAATAATGAGAAAATATATGAAGATAAAGATGCTAAATTCTTCTTGTTTGATTTAAATTCGGCTGTAAATGGTGGGAAAAATTTAGAATTAATGCCAGAATTTACTACAAAATTTAGTCCAAAAACAGAAATAACCTACCTTAATTTCATAAATCGATATTATAATACAAGGCAATTACAACAAAAAAAGAAAAGTTTAAATCAGGATTCAAATTCAATTTATATACCTCACGTTGACGAAAAATTCAAGGATTTCTGATATGTTTTTATGATTCCTACCTCAATTGGCTTTTCTGCATTGGAACTTAATGGTAAAAAAACTGTAATCGATAGGGAAAAAACAAAGTTGCCAAGTACATTAATTCCTTATTCATCTGTTGAAGTGAAAATTTTAAAAAAAGGAATTATTTCGGCGGATAAAAAAAATTATCTGCAAATAAATGTCAATCAAATGATAAATTCTTTTGCATTCCGAGAGAAAAAAAGCAATGAGCCTAATTCAAGCGAAATTAACGTTTTTGGATTTCAAGATAATAAGGCCTATCCAAATTATAAGTTAATTTTTGATAGTTTAGATTCTTCTAAAAAAATAATAAAATTTAAACTTCACAGAAAAAATGATAATTTGCATGAAGAAAGAAGTGCAAAAAACAAGCTAAATTCCTATATTTCTGTAATGAATTTTATTTATAAAGCAAAAGAATATAAACAAAATTTAAATCCGGATGATTTTTTTGAAAAAAATACTGAACAAAAAGATAAAAATTCTGAATATCCTTTTGTTAGATTTTATACTCAAACATTTATTGTTCCTTTTGAAGGAAAAGAAGAAGTATTTGATTCAGATTTTTCAATTTTAATTGAAAAATCTGAATAAAAAGCTTTACTTTTTCTCATAAAAAACTAATTTTTCCTTTAATTTTTCAAGTTTAGTTCGTTCTAAATCTATTTTTTCTCTAGGAGCTTTTTCTAAAAATCCTTTATTTGTAAGGATTTTTTCAGCCCTTAAAATTTCTGATTTAAGAAATTGAATTTCTTTTAATTCGCGCCCTTTTTGTTCTTTTTTCAATTCTTCAGGAACTTTAATTGCGATTTCAAAATTTTTTGTTTTAATTACTAACTCTTTATTTTCTAGCCATTTTCCGAAGGTGAGTTTGTTTATGATGTCGATTTCAGCATTAGAAAACTTGTCATTAATTATACAATATTCTAAAATTATTTTTTTAGAAATTTGAAATTTTTCTCTATAAGTTCGCAAATTATCTATAATTTCAAGGATATTTTCAACTTTTTGGTTTTCTTTAAACTGTCTAATTCTAGGCATTTTTTGTTCTAAAATTTCCATTTTGAAAATTTTTTCCATCAAGAAATCAGTTAAAAATGGTAAAAACGGGTGTAAAATAATTAAAACTTTTCTCAAAAGTTTGCGAGCATAAAACCCGTTTTTACGAGTTTTAATTAATTCAATATAACGTGAAGAAAAATCCCCGTAGATAAAATTATTTATTTCAGTTCCAATCACGCTAAAATTATATTTTTTTATATTTTTTACTATTTGCCGCTTTAAAATATAAATTTTATTTTCCATTCAAAGGTCAATAAGGTCAGGTTTTGCAAAAAAAGTGTCTAAATCTGCAATATATTTTGCAATGTTTCAGATTTTATTATTCAAATTTCAGGCGGTATTTAACTTTTCAATGTTGAATTTGATGTCTTTTCCAGGACTAGAATTGAAAATTAATGCCTGCCTTAGCGTATCTGAGCCATATTTTTCAATTATTTCCATCGGATCTAAGCCATTTCCGAGAGATTTTGACATTTTTCTCCCAATTTCATCCCGGATTAAACCGTGGAGCAAAACCTTTTCAAAAGGCTTTTGTTTCATTATAAAAAGTGATGAAAAATACATTCTCGCTACCCAAAAAAATAAAATATCCCAGCCAGTCACGAGTAAACTTGTCGGAAAATATGATTTAATTAGATCGAAATTCTGTGGTCAACCAAGAAAAGCAAAAGCACTAATTCCGGAAGAAAACCAAGTATCAAGAACATCTTCATCCTGAATTCAACCCTGACCAGGTGAGTCAATTTGTACTTTAAATTCGTCATTTTTACATCAAACAGGAATTCTGTGGCCCCATCAAAGTTGCCGTGAAATCGTTCAGTCATGAATTTTTTCAAATCATTTTCGCAGGTTTTTTTCAAAATTCTTGGGGTAGAATTTAATTTTATCTTTTGAATTTAAGTGCGAAATTAAACTTTTAGCAAGTTCATCCATTTTTACAAATCACTGTGGTTTTTTTAGAATTTCAACAATTTCATCACTGCGCTGGGAAAAACCAACATTTGAAATAACAGTTTCTATTTTAGCTAAAAATCCTTCTTTTTCAAGTTTTTTTGCAATTAAGTCGCGGGCAAAAAAACGATTTTGACCTTGAAATTCTGGCACTTCGTGATTTAAATTACCATAATTATCGATGCAATCTTTTGATTCTAAATTATGTTTTTCCATAATTTCAAAGTCAAGAATTGAGTGAGCAGAAACTTTCATTATCCCAGATCCAAAATCGGAACTAACATTTGAATCAGCAATAATTATGATTAACTTTTTTGTCAGCGGGTGGACTACTTTCTTGCCAACCAGGTGCAAATATCTTTTATCTTTTGGGTTTATTGCCAGGGCAACATCAGAGGATATCGTTTCGATTCGGGTAGTAGCAACTGTTAAAAATTCATTAGAATTTTCCAAAAAGTACTTTAAATAGTACATTTTTTGTTCAACAGGTTTGTTGATCACTTCGATATTAGAAATTGCAGTCTGTAATTTTATATCTCAATTTATCGCTTTTTGCCCGCGATAAATTAGATTTTTTTCTCATAATTTGATAAAAAAATCACTTACAGCAATTTGAGCATCCTGATCTAGGGTGAATCTTTCCTTGGAAAAATCATAACAAATTCCCAGTTTATCTCATTGCTCTTTGATTTTTAAATATTGTTTTTCTTTTCAGTGATAACATTTTTTTATAAATTCTTCTCTTTTAAGATCAGATTTTTTAATCCCTTTTTTTGCTAAATCCTCTTCAACTTTTACTTGCGTGGCAATTCCGGCATGATCGACACTGGGTAGAAGCAGAACATCAAAACCTTGTAATTTGTGGTAACGGACTAATGAATCCTGGATAAAAGCGTTTCAAGAGTGCCCAAGATGGAGTTGTCCGGTTACATTTGGCGGAGGAGAAATAATTGAAAAAGGCTTTTTTGTTTGTTTTGGGGCGATAAAAAAGCCCTTTTTTTGTCATTTTTCATTTCTTTTTTCTTCTACAAGTTTAAAATCATATTTATTTTTCATAAAAATCCTTTTATAAATCAATTACAAGAATATCTTTTTTTAGCGAATATTTTTTATTCTCACTATCAAATTCGAGTTTAAATTCTTTTATTGGAATTCAGGAATTTATAAAAGATTCAAAATTATTTTTAATTCCGCCAGAATTATTTTGAAAAACTTCGTTTTGGAGTTGTTTGTATAATTGTGTTTCTAAAAGCGGTAAATTTGTGCGTTCAAAAGTACCATTCTGATAGAAAAATTTTCCAAAAGATGTTTTTGGCGTGAGTGGCAGATCGATTTCGCGAATATATTCAACTAAAGTTCCATTTTCGATGAAAATTATACTAAAATCCCTGATTGGTTTTATTGTTCTGCGCGAATAAATAAAAAGTTGAGCTGAATTTTCGCCATTGTTGAAAAAGTGCTGAAAAAGCTTTTGTTTATAATTTGTCTCAAGTAAAAATGAATATTCATCAAATAAAAATCTCGAATAATTTCCCATTTGCATTTTTTTGGTTTCTAAAAAAAATAGGTCATCATTAGTTAGAACTCCATATTTTTTATAAAGGATATCAAAATTTATTTTGTTATCAAAACAAAAAATAAAAAATTGATTTTTTTTAAGGAAAACATCAATTTTTTTTAAATTTTTTAAGTAGAAAAAATTTTTTAAATCACTTAATGCATCTTTTAAGAAAATAAAATGATTTTCATACTCAACTTTTGAAATTTTTTCTTTTAATTTTTTTAATTTGTTTTCAATTGAAGAAACTCAAATCCTTTTAATAAAAAAAGAGTTTTGAAAATTTTTGTTTCGCAACTTTTTTTCCATTTTTATAACTTCGTGTTGTCATAAAATATTTGCCCGAAGGAGAGTTTTGCTGTTAGTTTTTAAATTTTGATAATAGGGATTTTCCTTGTGAAAAGAGTTTATTTTCTTGACTTTAAAGTGTTTTTGGGCTTTTTTATTTCGTTCTTCAAGAATTTTTTGCTGGCTGTTTTGTTTTCAGAACCCCCAAAATTCTTCTGCAAAAGTGTTGTTGAAAAAATTTTGGGTACCTAAAATATTTTCAAGAGCTTTCTGATTTAAAAGTTTTATTAGTCATTGCTCAAATTTGAAATAAATTTCATAAATTTGCAATGAACTTAATCAGCGAAAATTATCACTTCTTTTAATTAAATCAAGAAAACAATTATAACCAGTAATAAAAATTTTGATTTTATAAGGGTCAGAATCAAATGAATTTATCAGACTATTATGATGATTTATGACATTTTTTATATCATTTTTAATAGTTTGAAGCGCAATTTGTGCGTATGTTTGGCTAAATTTTAAATTCTCAAACTTAGTTTCGGGATAAGGTATGCTTAATTTTAATTTTTCATTTAATTTTTCCTGTTCAATATTCGGTTTAAGCTCTGTTTTTAGGTATAAATTATAAAAATTTTTGTTTAAAATTTGGTATTCTTCTTTGATTTTTGCAATTTTTTCAATAAATTTGAAGGCTTGTGCCCGGTTTTCGAGAAGATAATTTAGTTCATTTTCAAACATTTTTAAAAAATTTTCAACATTTTTTATACTTAAATACTGAATGTATCTTCTAGTTGTATTGGTTTTAATTTTAAAAGGTTCAATTCTTCAAAGTGATAAAAGTACTTCAATTACAAGTTTATTTTTATTTTTCTCAAAAAATTTTTTTGTCAAAAAATCCGAAAAACAAGTGTTTTTCTGATATTCATAAGGTTCATTATTTTCGAGAATAAAACCATTATAACTATTTTCGTCTTCAAGAATTTTTTTAAATTCATTAAAAAAATTCTTATCTGAAGAATATATAAAACTGCCTTGATTTGCCTCTAATTCTAGGCTAAAATAGTTTCAGTATTTATTTTTTATATTATGAAAAAGCAGTTTTTTACGTTTTTCCTGATGTAAATTAGTCATATTAGCCGTTTTTTAAGTGATAGAATAAGAAAATTTTTTATAAACAAGTGGTACAACCGCTTTTGCTGTAAAATAAATAACTGATAAATTAATTCAAATTTTTACAGGTGAAACGATGATGTGGCTTAAAAAAGCGGTATCAAAATTGTTTAGTGCCCCAGATTGGACATCTCCTCTTGCCCCAATAATGCTTGCGATTGGTTCATGAAGCGCGGAAAAAACAACAATTGGCGCGATTGTTAAATATCTTTCATTTTTTCGAAAAAAATTAATAAATCTCGCCAAAAGCAGGAAAATTATCATTGAAACTGTCCCAAAAAGTGTTAAAATTAGAAAGGAAAGTTTACTGGAAATAAAACGAGACTGACTAAAATCAATTGAAGAGCTAAACATAACAACATAAATAGTTGTTACTACAATTGAAATCAGGATTAAATTACTGGCAATTCAATAAAAATTCAGCAGTGATTTTTCTTCTTGCCAACTTTCAACTCTCTTTACTTTTTTTTGTAAAAAAAGTAATTTTTGCTTCATTTTTCGCTCTAAATTTTCATCTTTTTGGTTGTTAGCGATTCTATAATATGTAAAATCAAAAATTTTCTGTTTTTGTTCAAAAATTTTCTGGTCTAAACGAGTTAAAATACTTTTTTTCTCAAATCATTTCTTCCCTTTAATTACAAAAAATCAGAAAAAAATTCCAGGAATGAACCCAGCAAGCGAAAGATGAAGGGTATAATATCAAGAATAAACCCCCGGGATGAACAAAAAAGTGATTAAATCAGCGAGTAATCCAGTTAAAAATCCAACAATTGGCCCAAAAATAAACCCGGTTATTTTAATCGGCAACCCGATAATTGAAAGGCGGAAATTAGGCAAGATGGCAAAAGGAGCTAATCTTACCCCAATTATTAACATAATTACCGCAATCGATATGAAGATAGCGACAAAAGAGATTTTCATATTTGTTAATCTAGGCATGAACTTTCTCCTTTATCTGAAATTTTTAGTTATTAATATTATTATAAATTATAATCTAAAAATAAAAAAAAGTAAAGAAATTATAGTATTTTTTTCGCCGTTTTTTCTAGAGTTAAATTTATTGCTCAGTTAGTTTTGAGATATAAAATTTCATAAATTATCCACTTTATGATATCAGAAAAATAAAAAATCAACATTGAAAAAAACAGTTTTGTTTTTACATCTTTTAGTAACGGTAAAAATACAAAAACAACAAGAAGCTGCCATAAAAACTGGGAAATTCCGATAAAAAAGTCACATAAACTGGCAAAATTTGCGCGACCGCCAGCCTGAATTATGTTAAGCGAGGAATTAACTTGGACTCAAATTGGGTTTAGAAAAACTATTAAAAGGCAGATTCAAAAAATTTGACTAAGATAAAAATTAGTTGCCAGACCCTGCTGTTTTTGGATAATTTCTAGATTTATTGCTAAATTGTGTTCAGTGAAATAATTTTCCATCCCCTTTTGCACCTGAATTTCTAATCCCTTTGTGATTAAGTTAGTTTTTGTGATAATAATTACAACAATTAGTGCTAAAATTGACATTGCAAGGGAGACAATAAATAAAAAACCTTTCAACATTGCCGCGTTTTTTCGCGCTTTTTCAATTTTATCCTGACCTAAATTGCGGCTGACAACAATTGAGACACTGGTCTGAATTGATGTAAAAGTTGCTAGTAAAATGTTAACAATTGTCATTACTATTCCGGAAATTGTCAGAAACCCGATGCCCCAATATTTATAAAAACCAGTCCCGTCATCGCTGCCAATTGATCCCGGCGGTAAACTTTGTGCTCATAAAATCGAACGTATTGAGATAATAAGTGAAGTAATAATTACTAAATTCATCCCGAAAAACCGGCGAAAATACTGTTTTCAAATTTTTTTTTCAATTTTGAACAGCTTTAAAATGCTTATTCTGATATCTTTTTTATAGAAAAAAATGTAAAAAGTCATTAAAATTGCGCTTATACAACGGGAAATTACCGTTGCCAGAGCTGAACCAGCAACACCCATTTTCGGGATTAGCACTAAATTTAGGCTTACATTTGAGATTAGGGTCAGCAAAGTAAAAAAAAGCGCAATTTTCATTATCCCAATTTCACGCAAAATTGCTGAAGAAGTGACAATATAGGCAAACAAAATTCACGAAAAAGCGATTATAAATAGGTAACTTTTTGCTTCTTCAAAAATATTTTTATCCAAATTTGTCAAATTTTTATTTCGCTGAACCGCACTTAGCATTTGATCTGGGATTATCCAGGCAAGAATTGCAAATATCAAAACGGTTGTGACTGCTAAAATATACCGGATATTGTTAACTTGTCTGGCTAGCTTTCTTTGTTTTTTCCCCCAATATTGGCTAAAAATAATTGAACCAATCGAATTAATTGAGACAATAAAGGAAAAAATTATTGCTGTTCAGACATTAGCTATCCCCACGGCAGTAATTCCTCCGCTTATTTGTGATACCATAAAATTATCAATAAAATTATTTATTGAGATAAAAAGTGTAGCAAATATAACTGGAATTACAATTTTAGCAAATTTTTTTCATTTTTCAGCCGAATCAGGGAAAAATTGACGGACTGAAAGACGCATTATTCGTTAATTACTTCCAAAATTCTTACAGAATATTTTTCATTTACATCAACTTCAACTTCATCACCTTGGTGTTGTCCTAAAAGAGCCTGTGCAATCGGTGAAAAATTAGAAATTTTGCTCTTAAAAGGATCAGCATCTATTGAACTGACAATTTGGAAAGTTTGAATCTCGCCACTTTCAACATTTTCAAGGCTAACTTTTGAGCCAATTGAAACTCTGCTTGACCCTAAATCGGCCTTAATTATTTTTGCTTTGGAAATAATTGTTTCCAATTCACGGATTCGCGATTCAATTATACCCTGTTTTTCGCGAGCAACATCATATTCGGCATTTTCTGAAAGATCACCTTGTGAACGGGCATCTTTGATTTCTTGGATTACATTCACGCGCTCGACATTGATTAAATGTTCAAGCTCTTTTTCAATTTCCTCAAGTTTTTGCTGGGTCAAGAGGATTTTGTCATCAACTATGTTTTTCATATTATACTCCTTTTTTTGGTGGTAGTCATTAAATTTTAATTTATTTTTTCTTAATTAGCAAAAAATCGTAGTAAAAATATTCATCAAAAACGATTTTTTGCGATTTTAAGTATCTTAAAATTTTTCGTCGTTGATTTTTCTGGTATTTTCAGATCAAAATTCCGTCAGTTTTAAGCATTTTCAAAAACTTTAATATTTCAGTTATTTCAATTTTAACCGAAATTAGGATAAAATCAAAAAAAGGTTCAAAAAAACTAGCAAAATTAAGGCCACTAACCGCTAATTTTTCAAGGTTTTTGTCAAATCTTTCTTGATTTAAATACTCAACAGCAACTATATTTGCAGTATTTTCGATATTTTTTTGGATAAGACAAGCGACTAAACCGTCATTTTCAAGGAAAAGATTTTTTCTATAATTTTCCTTGCTTATTTTATAAAGAACAACTTCAAGAGATTCAAAAAGTCAAATTTCACTTTTGAGTTCAAGAACTTGTTCTTTTAAATTTGGAAATTTTTCTATTTTTTCGCCTTCTGATTCAGAAGTATATTTTTTAATTAATTGGTCTTTCCTGTATCTTGTTCAAAAAATCGAGACAAAACTGGTGATCAAAGCGGAAATTCCTGTGGCCAATAAAATTATTTTTCAGTTCTGCATCTTGTTTGCCTCGGTTTATTAAATTATACTTTTTTTGGTAGAAATTCTGAAAAAAAAGAAAAAATTAGGAAAAAATACATAATTTTCCTAATTTTAATTATGTTTTTCTTGAGGAAATACAAAAAAACATTAAAATTGAAAAATACAAGAAAAAAGTATTTATTTTAATGTTTTTTAAAGAAAAACATAATTAATTTCAGAAATTAAGGGAAATTTTTTTTCGCTGTTCTTTAGAGAAAATCTTAATTTTTTACCTTTTTGGTCATTTTTCCTGGCCAAAAAACCCCCAAAATCCTTTATTTATATAATATAAGCTTAAATTTTTCTTTTTTTTCGCAAATGGTGTATAATATTAATTGCCGCCGTTTTTGGTGCCATTTGTTTTTGTAGTTAGTGGGAAGATAAAAAAAAAAAAAAAAAAAAGAAAAGAAAAAAATATTTTTATGGTACAATTATCTTTACACCGCAAAAAAACGGTGAGTAGAATTTTAGATCTTTCAAAACTAGGTATATAATAAAAAATCCAATTTGTAATTTGTAAATTAAACGCAATCATGAGAGTTTGATCCTGGCTCAGGATAAACGCTAGCTGTGTGCTTAATACATGCATGTTGAACGGAATATTTTAGTTCGCTAAAATATTTAGTAGCAAATGGGTGAGTAACACGTACCTAACCTACCTTTTGGACTGGGATAACCATTGGAAACAGTGGCTAATACCGGATATGATAAAAATTTGCATGAATTTTTATTCAAAGGAGCTTTCAAGCTTCACCAAGAAATGGGGGTGCGCAACATTAGTTAGTTGGTAGGGTAAAAGCCTACCAAGACGATGATGTTTAGCGGGGCCAAGAGGTTGTACCGCCACACTGGGATTGAGATACGGCCCAGACTCCTACGGGAGGCAGCAGTAAGGAATATTCCACAATAAGCGAAAGCTTGATGGAGCGACACAGCGTGCAGGATGAAGTCTTTCGGGATGTAAACTGCTGTTGTAAGGGAAGAAAAAACTAGATAGGAAATGCTCTAGTCTTGACGGTACCTTATTAGAAAGCGACGGCAAACTATGTGCCAGCAGCCGCGGTAATACATAGGTCGCAAGCGTTATCCGGAATTATTGGGCGTAAAGCGTCCGTAGGTTTTTTGTTAAGTTTAAAGTTAAATGCTAAAGCTCAACTTTAGTCCGCTTTAGATACTGGCAAAATAGAATTATGAAGAGGTTAGCGGAATTCCTAGTGGAGTGGTGGAATACGTAGATATTAGGAAGAACACCAATAGGCGAAGGCAGCTAACTGGTCATATATTGACACTAAGGGACGAAAGCGTGGGGAGCAAACAGGATTAGATACCCTGGTAGTCCACGCCGTAAACGATGATCATTAGTTGGTGGCAAAAGTCACTAACACAGCTAACGCGTTAAATGATCCGCCTGAGTAGTATGCTCGCAAGAGTGAAACTTAAAGGAATTGACGGGAACCCGCACAAGCGGTGGAGCATGTGGTTTAATTTGATGATACGCGTAGAACCTTACCCACTCTTGACATTCTCGCAAAACTATAGAGATATAGCCGAGGCTAACGAGATCACAGATGGTGCATGGTTGTCGTCAGCTCGTGTCGTGAGATGTTAGGTTAAGTCCTGCAACGAGCGCAACCCTTTTCTTTAGTTGCTAACATTTAGTTGAGAACCCTAAAGATACTGCCGGCGCAAGCCGGAGGAAGGTGGGGACGACGTCAAATCATCATGCCTCTTACGAGTGGGGCAACACACGTGCTACAATGGCTACTACAAAGAGCAGCAAAACAGTGATGTCAAGCTAATCTCAAAAAAGTAGTCTCAGTTCGGATTGAAGTCTGCAACTCGACTTCATGAAGTCGGAATCGCTAGTAATCGCAGGTCAGCTATACTGCGGTGAATACGTTCTCGGGTTTTGTACACACCGCCCGTCACACCATGGGAGTTGGTAATGCCCAAAGTCGGTGAGTTAACTTCGGAGACCATTGCCTAAGGCAGGACCGATGACTGGGGTGAAGTCGTAACAAGGTATCCCTACGAGAACGTGGGGATGGAACACCTCCTTTCTACGGAAAAACCAAAAACAAAACATAAATTTATTCACACCTTTTATTAGATTAAATTTTTTCTAAATTTTTACATTTTTAACATCATTTTCATTATTTATTCTTATTCTTTTTATTAAATTAAAAGATTTTTATAGATTTTATTTGTATTTTTTTAATTCATTTCCTCCTTATTTATTTATAATTATTTATTAATCTAGTTGTTGTAAAATTTTAAATTGGACTATATACCTAGTTTTGAGGGCTCTAAAGCTCTCAAAACAAAAAAAATTGCCAAAAGGCAAAACAGCTCTTTCAAAACTGAATAGTAACAATTTTATTCTGATTGAAAAATCAGGTAATATTCTAATGATCTTTAAAAATTAAACCGAGTTTATTTTTGCTTTTTAATTTTTGAAAATTAAAAAATTAAAAAGAAAGATTATGCTAAAATTGTTAAAATACCTTAAGATATATTATCTCAAAATAGGCTATACTCAAAAATAGTTTTAACTTTTTAAATAAATAAGAGTATTTGGTGGATGCCTTGGGTCTGAAAGTCGATGAAGGACGTGATTACCTGCGATAAGCTTCGTGGAGTTGGAAATAAACTATGATACGGAGATTTCCGAATGGGGGAACCCAATCTAGCAAACCTAGATTGCGCTTTAATGAATTCATAATTAAAGCAGCGAGATACGTTGCGAATTGAAACATCTTAGTAGCAACAGGAAAAGAAAATAAATAATGATTCCCAAAGTAGTGGCGAGCGAAATGGGAAGAGCCCAAACCGTTTTTACGGGGTTATAGGACATTTTAATTGAGTTAGAAAATTATATAATAGTAGAAAAAGTTGGAAAGCTTTGACATAGAAGGTGATATCCCTGTATATTAAATTATATAATCTCATAGATGTATCCTGAGTAGGGCGGGGCACGTGAAACCCTGTCTGAATTTGCCAGGACCACCTGGTAAGGCTAAATACTAATCAGACACCGATAGTGAACTAGTACCGTGAGGGAAAGGTGAAAAGAACCCCGAGAGGGGAGTGAAATAGATTCTGAAACCATTTACTTACAAGTAGTCAAAGCACGTTAATGTGTGATGGCGTACATCTTGCAGTATGGTCCGGCGAGTTATGTTAACAAGCAAGGTTAAGCGGATTAAAGCGGAGCCGTAGGGAAACCGAGTCTAAATAGGGCGTTAAGTTTGTTGACATAGACCCGAAACCAGGTGATCTATCCATGAGCAGAATGAAACTTTGGTAACACAAAGTGGAGGTTCGAACCGTAGTACGCTAAAAAGTGCCCGGATGACTTGTGGATAGCGGTGAAATTCCAATCGAACCTGGAGATAGCTGGTTCTCTCCGAAATAGCTTTAGGGCTAGCGTATAGAATCTAATTAATGGGGGTAGAGCACTGAATGTGGAATGGCGGCACCTAGCTGTACTGACTATAATCAAACTCCGAATACCATTAATCTTATCTATGCAGTCGGAACGTGGGTGATAACGTCCGCGCTCGCGAGGGAAACAACCCAGATCGTCAGCTAAGGTCCCAAAATTATGTTAAGTGAGAAAGGTTGTGAAATTTCTTAAACAACTAGGATGTTGGCTTAGAAGCAGCCACCATTTAAAGAGTGCGTAATTGCTCACTAGTCAAGAGATCTTGCGCCAATAATGTAACGGGACTAAAACATAATACCGAAGCTGCGGGTAAACTTTTTAAGTTTACGTTAGGAGAGCGTTTTAATTTCGCTGAAGCTAGAGGGTGACCACTAGTGGAGAAATTAAAAGTGAGAATGCCGGAATGAGTAACGATTCGAAGTGAGAATCTTCGACGCCTATTGGGGAAGGTTTCCTGGGCAAGGGTCGTCCACCCAGGGTTAGTCAGGGCCTAAGGAGAGGCTGAAAAGCGTATCCGATGGATAATCGGTTAATATTCCGATACTTGTTATTGGAGTGATGGGATTACGAAAAAAGATAGTTTTACCACTTACTGGATTGTGGGGTAAGCAGTCAAGAAAGTTATATAGGCAAATCCGTATGACATTAATTTCAAGCTGTGATGCATAGGGAAGAGGAGACTCAAGTACCGAATTAAATGACTCTCTGTTTCCAAGAAAAGTCTCTAGCGCTAATTCAATAACAACCTGTACCAAGAACGGACACACGTCCCCAAGATGAGTATTCTAAGGTGAGCGAGAAAACCAATGTTAAGGAACTCTGCAAAATTATCCCGTACGTTCGCAAGAAGGGATGCCCTTTTTCTTAAAGGGCCTCAGTAAAATAGGGGGGGCAACTGTTTATCAAAAACACAGCTCTCTGCAAAGGTGTAAACCGAAGTATAGAGGGTGAAGCCTGCCCAGTGCCCGAAGGTTAAGCGGAGATGTTAGCCTATTGGCAAAGCATTCAAGTGAAGCCCGGGTGAACGGCGGCCGTAACTATAACGGTCCTAAGGTAGCGAAATTCCTTGTCAACTAATTATTGACCTGCACGAAAGGCGCAATGATCTCCCTACTGTCTCAACATTGGACTCGGTGAAATTATGGTACCAGTGAAAACGCTGGTTACCCGCATCAAGACGAAAAGACCCCGTGGAGCTTTACTATAACTTCGTATTGAGAATTGGTTTATTATGTGTAGGATAGGTGGGAGATGTCGATCCAAGGGCGCTAGTCCTTGTGGAGTCAACCTTGAAATACCACCCTTAATAAATTGATTTTCTAACCTGCTTCCCTTAACAGGAAGAGAGACAGTGCGTGGTGGGTAGTTTGACTGGGGCGGTCGCCTCCTAAAGAGTAACGGAGGTGTTCAAAGCTACACTCAATATGGTCGGAAACCATATGCAGAGCATAAAGGTAAAAGTGTGGTTGACTGCAAGACCTACAAGTCGAGCAGGTGCGAAAGCAGGACTTAGTGATCCGGCGGTTCATTGTGGAATGGCCGTCGCTCAACGGATAAAAGCTACCCCGGGGATAACAGGCTAATCTTCCCCAAGAGATCACATCGACGGGAAGGTTTGGCACCTCGATGTCGGCTCATCGCATCCTGGAGCTGAAGTCGGTTCCAAGGGTTTGGCTGTTCGCCAATTAAAGCGGTACGTGAGCTGGGTTCAGAACGTCGTGAGACAGTTCGGTCCCTATCTGATGTGGGCGTTGGAATATTGATGAGAGCTGCTCTTAGTACGAGAGGACCGGAGTGGACGTACCGCTGGTGTTCCAGTTGTCTTGCCAAAGGCATAGCTGGGTAGCTAAGTACGGAAAAGATAACCGCTGAAAGCATCTAAGCGGGAAGCTTCCTCAAAGATGAGTATTCCTTATGAAATTCCTTATAGACCATGAGGTTGATAGGTTAGAGGTGTAAGTGTAGCAATACATTCAGCTGACTAATACTAATAAATTCAAAGTTTAAAAAGTTGATTCTTAAAGTATTTTAACAAATCGATTTCAATCTAAAAACAAAAAATTACTATTCAGTTTTGAGGGAGTTGTAGTGGCCACCTTTGGGCTCCCTCAAAAAACAAACAAAAAAAAAAAAAAAAAAAAGACTGCAAAAAATTTTTTTATAGTAGTAACGCATTCATTCATATGCCCCTTGAGATTTTTCGTACCTCCTTCGCTCTCAAGGGGGTTTTTTGTTTTTTTGGCAAAAATATAAAAGACCTGAATTTTATACCCAGGTTTTCTGCATAAATACGTTATTTCGTTAATTCTAAGTTTTTAATTTAGTCAGTTACAGGTTGAAGAAAAATTTGATTTTCTGAAAAATTTAAGCAAAAATCAAATTTAGCAACTAACTCTTGATCTAAATTATGAAGGATAAATAGTAGTGTAACTTGCTGATCAAGTAAAAAACTCACTAGATTTTCGAGATTTTTCTTATCAAGATTGGAAAAAGCTTCATCAAGAATGATAATTGGTTTGCCCTCTGCGAAGCTAATTCAGTTAAAACAATCACAATCGAAATACTAAATAAGACAGTTAGAATTACATTTAATTTAGTTAATTTCTTATATTGTTTTATTTGATCTTTGGATAAATTTTCATAACTTTTATAAAAAAGTTGCTTAAATTTTTCATTTTTGTTATGAAAGAAAAATGATTTAAAAGAGTTAAGAAGACCGAGGTTATAGTTTGAAAAAGCTTCACTATCACTTGATAGTTTCATCACTGGTTTTGAAGCAGCATTACTAATTTTCCCTTGAAAAATTAGTAAAATTAAACTTAGAATTAAGGTAGTAACAATTAAAATTCAACCTCATTGCGGTGATAAAACTATCATCAAAGAAATTCCAGTGATAATAGAAACAAGCGGTGAAATAATATTTAAAAGATTTTCAATTGCATTCAAACCGAGTTTGAGATCATAATTAAATCAGGAAAGCATTGCATTTTTATTGTATTTTAGGTCAGAATAATTACTTTTTTGAATTTTTTTGATTATAATATCGCTTAATTTATTGCGTATTTCCATTTCTAAATAACTAAAAATTCATCCTTTCAAAAAAGTAAAAATGATAAAAATGGCAAGCGGCATTAGCAACAAAATTAGGGACCAATTTAGGTTAAAAGTAGGGTTTTTCTCTGAAAAATACTCAAAAATAAACTTGTAGCTAAAAATATGGGTTAGAAATCCCGCCTCTTTTATAAAGATTACTAAAAAAATAATTGTAAATTTAAGTTTTGCTAGACTAAAAAGCCTGTTAAAACGCATATGAACCTCCTAGGTAAAATTTTTGATTAAATTTTAAGCAAAAATTTTTGAGATTTCTAATATTGAATTATAAATTTTTGTGTTATAACTCGGAATTTTTTAAATCCTTTTCAAAAGAATAATTATAACAAAAATTTTTAATAGAATTTTTTAATAAATGATATGAAATAAGTTAACATTAATAATAAGTAATAAATAATGAGGGTTAAACCAAAAATTAAATAAAAAACTTTTTGTTATTTTTTAAGTTTATTAGTTTAAAAATGAAATTTCTAGATAAATTTGGCAAATCTTTTGGTTGTCAACTATTGTTTTTGGTCTAGAGCTTAAAAATATTAATAATTTTTTTACTCTCAACGAAAAAACTTGTTTTTTTATTTTGTTATGTTATAATTTAAAATAAAAACCAATCAAGAAATTTCAGAACATTTTTTTACCTTAAAATTATTTTTCAAAATAAAAATAATTAGGAGAAATTTTTTTAATTTTTAACTTCTATAGTATAATTATTGTATCACTTCGTCTATTATAATAATATAAGGAGAAATATGGCTAAGAATAATAAGAATTCATTATTAGTAACAGCAACAGCCATTGTCGGAGTTGCAGTATTTGCAACAACAGTTGGGCTTGTAACGCGAATTCGTTATAAAGGTGAAAATCCCCGCGCTGAACTTGAAAGTTTAGTTTCAAAAGTTCATAATGTTGCCTTTAAATCCGATGTCTTTGATAATTCAACTACATATAAACAAATAAAAGCATTACTTTTCGATGAAACAGGAAAATTAAGACCCGGAATTGATCTTAATAAATTTATCTCTTTTTATACAGCGGTAAATTCAAAAATTCAGAAATTTGAGGTCAGTTTTGCCCCAAATAAACCTTTTTTTGAGTTTATTAATTTAATTCCTGATGATAAAAATCAAACATTTACCCTTCAATTTCGGGCAAAACACCAATTAGATAATAATTATACCGCATATTCATCAATTTTAAGTAAAAAAATCGCTTATGCTCAACGTTCCCAGTTTGCCTTAGCTGATTTTAATGCAAATCATAGAAAAATCACCAAAAGTTTTCAAACAAATATCCAAAATCTTCGGGAAACTGATTTTTCAGTCGACTTTTCTTCAAGTCAAACCTCATTAGCATCACAAAAAATTCCTTTTCTTACCCGCGTTGAAGATTTTGCCGCAGATATTAACAAATCCGGAAACCAAGAAGAGGCAATTTCAAGAATTTCGAAATACTTCCCTGATTTTCAAAGATATATTCATGAATTAAAAGATGATCCTAATAATGTTTTACCTTTTAAAAAAGGTAAAATTTTTGACTTTAGTATTACAAGACGTGCTGGTACAAATGATTTTATTAGTCTAAGTGCTAATTCTGAACCAAGTTTTTTAATAAAAGCAAGACTCACAAATGAGGCTAAATTTGAACTTCGTGGCCTTAATATTGAAGAAGCAGAAATGCTGGAAGAGATTAAATTAGTTCCAGTTGATCAATTTGTTGTTAATCTTGAAACCGATCTAAAACCAGGTCAAGCCCCAGAAAAGTCACAAAAACCTCAAAGTGAACAAACCGAGATTAAAAAAACTTATTTTGCCGAAATTGATAAAATTTTAAGCAAAATAACCATGCGCAAACTTCAGCTTAGCGACTTTAAGGTAGCTCCACAGACAAGTTCTTCGCAACCAAAGCAAGTTAAAGCAAGTGTGTCAGCTTGATCCAATTTAGATCAAGGGCAAGAAAATAGAATTTTAGTTCCGGTTAGTCAGCAAAGTTCGAATCCACAACAACAACAACAACCTCAACCTCAGAGTCAACCTCAATCTCAGCCGCAGCCTAATGCTCAAACTCAGCCTAAAGCTCAAATTCAAAGCTCTCCTAAAGCTCCAGTCCAAAAACCGGCAACTCCTGATCCATCTAAATCATTTAAAATTAGAACAAAACGTGCCAGAGACTTTCTTAAAGAGTTTAATAAAACATTTTATAGGTCTAATAAACTTAAATCACAAAAACTAGAAGAAAAAATTAATTCTGAATATTTATCTAATAAAATTGGAATTGATCTTGGCGTTCTAAAGAAATACATTAGTAATAATCAAGGGATTGAATATACTTTTGATATTGCAAATGCAAAAATAAGGGATGCTCAAGATGGAATTACAAGCCATATTGAAATTCCAGTAACAATTAGTCTTTGATCAAGTTTCTTTGGTGATTCAGATAATGTTTTACTAAAATCAAAAACAGAAACTTTCATCATCCCTTATTTCCAAAAGGAAACTACATCTGAGTCAAAAGACCAAAAAGTAGGACATACCCAAAAAGAACTCGATCTAAATCAGAAACTAGTTTATCAACTCAGTGAACTACCAGGAACTAGCACCCAAGGTTCTTCTGGATCTAGTACACAAACCGAACAAATTAAAGAAGTTAAACTCCCAACACTAACTGCTTTTATTTCAAAACAAGAACTAGAAGCTCTAATTGATGGGGATAAGAATTTAGCTAGTCAGCCAACAAGTCAAGCAGTATCTGTTTCTCAAGTTAAAGCAACGGAGTTCCAACAGCAAGACGCAAATTCAACTAATTCTAGTCCAACTAGTCCAAGCCCTAGTCCAACTAGTCCAAGTCCAGCTAGTCCAAGTTCAAGTCCTAGTCCAACTAGTCCTAAAAATCTCGATGAAAATATAGGAGTGCCAAATCCTAGATTTGAGGAAATTAAAAAAATAATTAGTTCCGAGTTTACTTATAAGTATAATTTTCGTGCTAACGAGGCACTTTTAGATGCTTGAGTTGGAAAACAAAATTTCCCAAGTCTAAAAGATATTTCCCAGTTTAGATCAGATCAAAGATTAGCAAAAGATTATAAACTTGTTAACTTAAAATCTAATAAATTCCTAAAAGAAGATTATGATGTTCTTGCTTTTTATGCTAATTTAGTCCAGAAAGATCCAAGAGAAGTTCTTCAATATTTATTTGAAATTGCAAGAGCTAATAATTTAATTGGTCCTGAAGAAAAATTAGATCTTAATCAGATCGAAGAGGATGGCATCTTTAGACGAGCTAAGGCAATTAAACTTATAGATAAATCAAGTAATAACCAAGGAATTTATGGATTTTCCTTTAATAACCAGTTTTTAAAATTCCACGAACGTGGATGGATGTCAACTTTATATTTACCTAATGAGGCAAAAACTAAATTAGCAGATTATCAAAATCTTTTATCCGCTGGGATAAGCGATACCAAGATTTTTAGTGAACTTAATAAAATTCAACCTTTAGATCTAAATATTAAAACCCAAAGTAGTGATTCAAGTGATTCAAAATCAGATTCAAGTGATTCTTCAGATGCTAAGACCACTTCTACAAAGCAAGATCTTCTAAGTAAATTAACTAGCCTTAAATCTCAAATAGAGGCTATAGTTAAAAAATATGAAACAGAGTCTAAAAAGTATTTAGGGACCGAAAATAATAATGGTGGCAGCAGCTCAGGTACAGAACAGAAGGGCTCATCTATCCCTGAAGAAAATAAAAAATTCATCTTGGAAAATACAGCAAAACTTGATAATTTAGCCGATCTACTTTTAGCTTTCTATTATCAGGCTAAAAGATTAAATTTTGCAAGTTGAAGTCAACTCCAAGACGAAGATCTTGACTATCAAATACAATTTGAGAAAGAGGCTAATAACACTGAGTCTTCATCCTCTTCATCCTCTTCATCTTCATCTTCTTCTTCTTCATCTTCTTCTGAAACCGATACAAACAAACCTGAGAATGCAGTTGAATATAAACTAACTTATTATTATAAAATTTATAATAAAACTACTAAGAAAGTAGTTTATACTACCCCTAAAACAATTATCAAGCTTTATCTTGCAAGTTCTAATATCGGAGTTAAAGAAAAACAAGAACGTGAATTAATGAATAAATTAGTTTTATCTATCCCATCAGCTTATTCAATTTTCTATCTAAAACAAAATGAATGAGATCAAGTTAAAACAACAAATAATGGCCAACAAATGGGTCAGACTGGTTCGAGTCAAGGGTTTGAGTCTCTTGAACCATTTAAGAAAATCCAAGAGATAGTCCATAAAAATAATAAAGACTATGATCTCAAAGTTGTAACTATCCGCGATGATGCTTATGCAGAAAATGCTAAAATTGTTCACTTAAGGGTGGTTAGAAAAGAAAAACAGCAAGCAGAACAAAAAGAGAAAGAGAAGGAAAAAGAAAAGGAAAAGGAACAAAAAGAAACAAGTTCCCAAGGCCAAGTTCCCCAGTCAGCATTTTTCTTCCAAGTTAGACTTATAAAAGATGATTATCAAGGAGCAGAGGCCTCAAATCAGCAAACAAGTAAGCAAGAGATGCAAATGCCAAACATGGAAAGCCAAAATTCAGGATCTTCTTCTAGTGCTCCTGCAGCAGCTGCTGCTAAAGCGGCGAAGTAAAAATATTATATCTTCGAAAGGATAAGTAATGAACCAATTTGACGAAAAAGAGAAACAACATAATAAAGCAAAAGCAATTCTTTCAACCGGATTTTCGGTGACATCAATTGCAACTACAGTTGTAGCAGTCCCAATTGGACTAACAATTTTTGAGAAATCATTTAGTTCCCAAGTTTCAGGAGGAGTCGATAAAAACAAAGTCGTGGATTTAAAATCAGACTCAGATCTAATCTTCTCAGAAGAAGATTTTATAAGAGCAGTTGAAAATCTTAAACTTTTTGATAAATATAGACATCTAACAGCAAGAATGGCATTAGGACTTGCTAGGGAAGCAGCTAATGCCTTTAACTTTTTAGATACTTATGACTACACCCCAATTACAAAACATTCATTTAAGATTTCTTTGGATATTTCCGATGCCTTTGCGGCTAATAAAGAAGTAAAAGCGGTAGTAGTTAGTGCATATTCCCAAAAATATCAAGTTACCTATTCAAGACTAACTTCTCTAAAAGGTTGAAAAGAAGAAGATGATTTTGGCGATGATATTATAGATTATCAAATTAATCAAGAGCTTTCAGGTCTATCACTTTCTTCCTTAGCCCCTGAAAGCGCGCATCTTTTAGCCTCAGAAATGGCTTTTCGGCTTGATAATGACTTTCAAGTTGCATATAAAAAAACAGGATCAAGAGCCGAGGCTTTTCGCCAGGCCTTGATAAAAAATTATCTTGGTTATAACTTAGTTAACCGCCAAGGTTTGCCCACTATGCTCCAAAAGGGTTATGTGCTAGCCCCCAAAACAATTGAAAATAAAAATGCAAGCGAAGAAAAATTAGTAAATATAAATGAAAACGACCGCGCAAGGGTTAATAAACTACAAAAAGTAGAAAATTTAGCCTTTAAAAACTTAAGCGATCCAAATGGAACGCTTTCTATTACTTTTGAACTCTGAGATCCAAATGGTAAATTAGTATCCGAATACGATTTTAAAATTAAGGGAATCAAAAAACTTGATTTTGATCTTAAAAAACAAGAGGAAAAAGTACTTCAAAAAGTAACTGAATTTGTTGAGATTAAACCTTATGTTCAATTAGGTTTAATCCGTGATAATTTATCATTGTCTGAAATTATCTATAAAAATGATAATAATCCGGAGTATCTTAGGAAAATATTAGATAAACTAAAAGAACACAATAACAACAAAAAGGTGGATAATAATACATCCACTACTAAATTTCAAGAAGAGGATCTTAAAAACGAACCAAATTCTAATGGATCAGAGCAAGATTCTTTCGAGAAAGCAAAGGAAAATTTCCTTAGTTTTTTCGATCTAAGGTCGAGACTAATTCCAATTCCCGATCTTCCTTTATATTATCTTAAAGTTAATTCAATTAATTTTGATAGAAATATTGAAGAAAATGAAAAAGAAAAATTATTAGAAAATGAACAAGTAGTACTCAAAGTAGATTTTAGTCTTAAAAAAGTTGTTAGCGATATTAGAGCCCCTTATTTAGTTTCTAGTCAGGTTAGATCAAATTATCCCCCGGTTTTAAAAGCTTCGCTAGCAAAAATAGGTAAGGGGTCAAATTCAAAAGTTGTCCTTTTAGATCTTGGAAATTTATCTTCAAGATTTAAAGTTCAACTTGACTATAGTGCAAAACAAAGAGAAATAATTAATACTTTATTAAAGGAAAATCCAGAAAGAGAAAAAGAATTACAAGCTAAAATTGAAAGTAAGACGTTTAGCCCAATAGATCTTAACAATGACGATCTATTAGCAATCGAATTTCAATATGAGGATAACCCTGAAGGAGATTGAATAACTTTAGGGAGAATGGAAAAGTTAGTCAAAGAGGTTATCCAATATAAAAAGGAAGGTAAAACCTTCTTAGATGATGAAGTCGCGAAAACACTTTATTATTTAGATTTCCATCATCTACCTCAAAGTAAAAAAGACCTCGAAGAATATAAAGAGAAACACAAAAACAAGTTTATTAACGAAATAAAACCTGCTACAGCAACAAGTCAAGCAAAACCAGATCAAGCAAAAAATGAAAAAGAAGTAAAACCTGAATCAGCCCAAGCAGAATCTTCATCTTCAAATTCTAATGATTCTAATAGTAAAACCACTTCTTCTTCAAGTATGGCGGGTACAACCCAAAATAAATCTACAGAAACTCCAAATTCAAGTTCAAATTCAACACCAACAAGTTCAGCAACAACTTCAACAACAAGTTCAACACAAGCAGCAGCAACTTCAGCCTCTTCGGCTAAAGTAAAAACAACTAAATTCCAAGAGCAAGAAAAACAACAAGTAAAAGAACAAAAACAAAAACAAGAAAAAACAAAAGAAACTAACCAATTATTAGATACTAAAACAAATAAAGAAAACTTAGGACTTGGATTAATTCTTTGGGATTTCCTAGTAAATTCAAAATATAAAACTCTACCAGGAACTACCTGAGATTTCCTTGTTGAACCAGATAGCTTTAATGATCGTCTAAAAATAACAGCGATTCTAAAAGAAAATACTTCCCAGGCAAAATCAAATCCAGATAGTAAAAACCTAACTTCCTTAACCCGAAATCTTATAATAAAAGGGGTTATGGCTAATAAATACATTGACTACTTAGTCCAAGAAGATCCAGTACTTCTTGTAGATTATACAAGAAGAAACCAGATTAAAACAGAAAGAGAAGGGCAGCTAATTTGAAGTCAGTTAGCTTCCCCTCAAATGGCATCTCCTGAACCCGAAAAGACTAAGCTCGAGATCACCGAGGAGGGGCTCCGTGTTAAAAAAGGTGGGACTAAGATAAAAGAGGGAATAAAAAATGGAAGCAGCAGAGGTAATACCAATACTAACTCCAAACCAAATAAAAAGTTAGTACTACTAAAAGGGGCTATAAAAAACCCGGGAACAAAAAAAGAATGAATTCTTGTAGGATCTGGGATAAAAGACAACAATAACGGAGGCTCCAACAACAACTCCAATACCCAAATATGAATAACCCGGCTGGGAACATCTGTTGGTTCTTTAAAAACCGAGGGTGAGACAGTTCTTGGAATTTCGAATAATAATTCCCAAGGGGAAGTTCTCTGAACTACTATTAAATCCAAACTCGAAAACGAAAATCCATCAGATAACAATCAAATCCAATACTCCCCAAGTACGCATAGTCTAACAACCAATTCTCGATCAAATACCCAACAATCAGGGCGTAATCAAATTAAAATTACAAACACTCAAAGAAAAACAACTACTTCGCCAAGTCAAAATCTAAGCCAAAATCCTGATCCGAACCAAATTGATGTAAGACTTGGTCTACTAGTACAAGACAAAAAACTTCATCTTTGGTGGATTGCTAATGATAGCTCTGATGAGCCTGAGCATATAACAATTGATTTCGCTGAAGGGACAAAATTTAATTATGATGATTTAAATTATGTCGGAGGGCTTTTAAAAAATACTACAAATAATAACAATACCCAAGCCCAAGACGATGAAGGTGATGGATATCTGGCCCTAAAAGGATTAGGGATCTATGAATTTCCTGATGATGAAAGTATTGATCAAGCCGCTACTGTTGAAAAAGCAGAGAGATTATATAAACACTTTATGGGGCTATTTAGGGAATAAATGAACTTTTAAATTAAATAAATAATTAATAATTAATAATTAAAAAAATAAAAAAACACTATGGAAAATAGTGTTTTTTTCCTTAAAAACTTTTTCCTTAAAAACTTTTTCCTTAAAAACTTTTTCCTTAAAAACTTTTTCCTTAAAAACTTTTTCCTTAAAAACTTTTTCCTTAAAAACTTTTTCCTTAAAAACTTTTTCCTTAAAAACTTCTTTGAATTTTTCTAATTTCTGGTAGAATGATTTCTAATAACTGTAAGAGTCAAGAATTTTAATCCTCGCCTTAAAAACTTTTTTCTAAAAACTTCTTTGAATTTTTCTAATTTCTGGTAGAATATAAAAACTATTTGATTGGTTGGTGCTGGATTGTTGTGGGTAGTTTAAAAAATTAAAATTTAAATTAAAATTTAAAAAACTGTGTTTACACTAGAAAATGATTTTGCCCTGTCTTTTCAGTTTTTTTTTTTTTTTTTTTTTTTTTTAAATCTTCTCTAAATTTTTCTTTGTGGTATAATTAAAAATCCAATTGCTCTTTAAGCAGAGAATTAAAAAATACTTATAAAAATTAGAGCGGTTATGGTGTCCGCACTCGAAACTAAAAAAGGAGGTAGTACAAATAAAAAAATCTTCCCTTAATTTTTCTTTGTGGTATAATAATAGCCCTTTGTTCTTTCAAAACTTAACTTAATTGCATTTCGCCTTTGATTGTAATTGTTTTTTTTTGTTCTCCGAAAATAAAGTCGCTGTCTGGGGTTAGAATTTGATTGTTATCGAGTAAGTAGGATTCTAAGTTCAAAGTTCAAGAAATTTTGTTTTCCTGTTGTTTTTCAAGTTTTAAATTATTAATTAGTTTTGTTGAGTCTAAATTTGCATACTGAATTTGCGGAAAAATCAATCAATTTTTGTATTTTGCTTCACTAACTTTGAGTCACTTGTTATTAATATTTTCAGCTTTAATATTCACCCGTATATTATCTATTATTTTTTTTATGAATTCGTTCTTCTTAAATTTAGATGTATTTAGATTCTCACCCGCGTTTTTTAGCCCAAAATCTTCATTGTTTAAATTTGTATTTGTAGTTGCTTCATCAAGTTTGATTTCGTAATTATTATCTGAATTTTTTGCCAGGTTTGAAAAAGTTAAACTTTCGATTTTAGGAAAAATTTCTTTTTGATCACCGTTAGTTTCATTTATTTTTCAAAGTTGGAAATTTAGTTTTAATTCCCCCTTTTCATCATCAGGCTGCGCGCTGACAACATCAAAACCAAATTTATCTTTTTGATTATTATTTTCACTGTTGTTAAATTCTGCAAAAATTGATTTAAGACCCGCCCCAAAATTTTGATTGTTTAAAACATAACCTGATTCGTTAAAAAAAGGCAGAGAAATTACCTCTTTTTCTTTATTTAATAGTGCAAAAGCTAAAAATGAAGGAAAAATATGTTTAAAACTTTCCGGTAAACTTTTTGCCTTTAAATGTGATTTATTTTCTTGTTCTTCAGTATATAAAAGTCTAATTTTTTTTGAACTAGTGATTTTTTTATTGTCTTTCAAACTAAGCACTAAACCAACATTTTCAATTGGATTTTTGGTCTTGTTTTCTTTTTGTTGTGCATCAGAAAAATCAAGTTTTGCCTCGTATTCAGTATCATTAAAGTCTTGAATTGGTTTTACAAAGTTAACATAGCCTAAATCTTTTTTCTCGCCTTTTCCGCTATGAATAATTGTCAAAGGAAGGTCATTTTGGAGTGAAGTTGTAATATAAAGAGTGTTAGGCAGGGTGGAAAGATAGCCTTTTAGTTGCGCTAATTTGATATCATCATCTTTTTGATCCTCTTTTGGATTGAATGGTTTGACATCTATTTTTTCGACTTGATGGTCGTCTTCAGCTTGGGGTTTGTCTAATTCAGGCTGCGGATTTTCACCATTTGGTTTAGAAATTTCATCTTTTTGTTTAGCGATTTCATCTTTTTTTTCTACGGCCTCATTTTTTGGATTTTCTTCAATTTTTTCTTCAGAGCTTTCAGATTTTTTAGTGCTAACTTCAGATTTTTCAGTACTTGGTTTTTCCTCAGATTTTTTAGGATTTTCCACTTCTTTTCTTATAGTACCTTTATCCTCTTTTTGGTCTTTAGAAATTTTTGTTGTTGCAGGCGCCGTATTCGAGCAGCTTGCTGATAGGAAAAGAAGTGCAACCGGATTCAAAAGTAAGAAAATATATTTTTTTGTTTTTTTAGACTTCATATTTAATAATTTTACATCATTTTTGTAAAATTATTAAAAATTAGTAAATAAAGGTTAAATTTACTAATTTTTTTTGACTTGATCAAGATTTAAACTACCTTGAATTTCCTGAATTTGCTTTTGACCTAATAAAAAATCTTGACTTTGTGGAGTTAAAGTTTGATTTTTGTCTAATAAATAAGTTTCTAAATTTAGCTTTCAAGTAATTTTATTCCCGTTTTTTGTCAAAATTAAATTATCAATTGACTTGATAGGATTTAAATCTAAAAACATCAATTGCGGGTAAACAATTCAATTTCCAATCCTTAGATCACTTATTTTTATTAATTTTTTCTCGTTTTCAATAGTTGACCAAATATGCATTTTTTCAAATAAAATTTTTAAAAATGCATATTTGGTAAAGCTTGATTTCAATTTTTCATCTGTTAATTTATTTTTTAGATTGTCTTTTAAAAGATTTATCTCAAAATCTTTTTCAGCTAGTTTAAACTCGTAATTTTTACTGGAATTTTTCGCAAAACCAGAAATTTCTACTGTCTCAATTTCAGCAAAAGTTTCTTTTCTTTCAGTTCTATCCTTAATTTTTCACAGCCTTAGATTTAAACTTAATTTCCCGTTTTCATCATCAGCTTTGGCGCTTAAAACCTCAAAAGTATATTTATCCTTGTCGTTTTCTAGATTTTTAGATTTAAATTCTACGAGTTCATTCTGCAGACCAAAGCCAAATTTCCTATTTTTAAGAATAACTCCATCTTCATTAAAAAAAGGTAAGGAAACAACATTTTCTTTTTCGCGATTAAGGATTAAAAAAGCGATAAAAGATGGATAGATATTCTTGAATTCTTCAGGAAATTTAGTTTTTAAAATATAATTTTTTTCAGTTTTTTCTTGTTTCTGATAAAAAACAGTAACAACTTTGGAGAATTTTATATTAGGATTAGATTTTAACGATAAAATTAGTTTTACATTTTCAATTGGGTCTTTATTTTGTCCGTTTTTGTTGTATTTTGCATTAAAAAAGTCTAATTTTAGCTCATACTTTTCATTATCCTCCCCAATTGGATTTACAATATTATAATACGAAAGATTTTTGTATTCATTTGTTGCTTTATAAACTAATGTCATTGGGTTATCATTTTTTCGTGCGTTAGCAACCTGAATTTGATCTGGCAGATTTCCAAGATGAGCCTTTAATTCAGTAAGTAAAATTTCATTTTTATCTAGAGATTTAACAGGCTCATTTTTTTTCAAAATTTCTTCTTTTTTACGTGTTATTCCAACATCGGCTTTCTTAATTTCCTGCTGTTTTTCAGCTGGTTTTTGACTTGGTTTTAGATCAACATTTTTCTCATTTTGTCCAGGATTTTCTGTTTTTTTAATAGTTTTTTTTATTTCTACTTTTGGACTAGTTATTTCGGGCTGCTTTTTTGTATTAGTTTCAAGCTTTTCCTGTTTTTTTATAGTTTTAATTTCAATTTTTTCAACTTTTTCTGGTTTTTTTACAGGAACCACTTTTTTAGTCTCAGATTTTTCTTGTTCTTTTACCGTTTTAATTTCAATTTTTTCAATTTTATCTAGTTTTTCTTGGTCATCCTCAATTTTTTTAGTTTCATTTCCGGCTTTTATAACCTTAGAAACAGGATTTACATCCGGTAATTTTTGAACCTCAGAACAACCTTGAGAAATTGAAAAAATTGGTACTAAGGTTGTTAGTGTCCAAATTTTATAATTTCGCTTTGCTTTTTTCATTTTTAATGATTTTTTTATCTAAAAGGTTAAAAAATTTTTATTTTTGATTCAATTCTAAATTCTTTCACCTTTTCGTGACAAGGTACGAAAACCACTTTCAGTTACTAAAACAACATCCTCAATTCTTGCGCCTCCAAGTCCAGGGATATAAATTCCGGGTTCAACAGTTATTACCATTCCGGGCTCTAAAATTGTCTGGCTAGTTGAACTAACAACTGGCAATTCATGGATATCAATACCAACCCCGTGGCCAGTTGAGTGAATAAAATATTTTCCATAGCCTTGTTCGGTGATAAAATTCCGGCAAGCAAGGTCAATTTCGCTGGCTTTAACCCCAGGAGCAACTTTTTTTCTACCAATTTCAGCAGCTTTTTTTACTATTTCCAAAATTTCTAATTTTTTTTCACTAATCTGTCCAAGATAAGAAGTTCTTGTAATATCAGCGCAATAACCGTTAAAAAGCGCACCAAAATCAATTTTTAAAAGATCATTATCTAAAATTTCGGTTTCACTCGCCCTTCAATGCGGCATTGCCGAATTAGAACCAGTTGCAATTATTGAATCAAAGGATTCTTTTTCGGCTCCTAAAAGCTTCATTTGATAATTTAGGTTGACATCGATACTTTTCTCCGTCATTCCCGGTTTGATTTTTGGAAATATTTTATTATAAGCCGCGAGTGAGATTTCAACAGCTTTTTCGATATTTTTGATTTCTTCTTCTGTTTTTATAATTCGAAAAAGTTGGGCTTGTAACTTAACAAAATCGGCATTTGGAAATCAACTTCTTATTTTATCAAATTGTTCAATAGTTAAATATTCAGATTCAATGCCGATTTTTTGATACGGTTTTTTCTTGAAAAAATCTTCAAGATTTGCCTTGGTAGTTAAAAAAACCTGACAATTTTTAGCATCTTTTTCAGCTTTTTCAATATAACGACCATCAACAAACAAAAAAGCTTGATCTTTTTCAATAAATAAAATTCCATCGGAGGCCGCAATTTTCGTTAGTCAGAGTCGACTTTGGAATGAAAAAGAAATAATTACATCTAAATGGTTATCAAAAAACGCTTTTTCTAAATATTTGCGGTTCATTTTACTTTTTTTCTCTATGCAAAGTGTGTTTGTTGCATTTATGACAGTGTTTTTTGACTTCAATTTTTTCTGGTTTGGTTTTCTTGTTTTTTTTAGTAATATAATTTTCCATTTTACAGTCAGTGCATCTTAGAGTTAAACCTTCTCTTGCCATTGTTTTTCTCCTTTTTTCTAAATTTTATTATTTTGTTAGTTTAGAAATTATACCATAAATTTTCGCTTTTTCCATATCAACATTTTTCAGCAAAAAAATTTAGAAAAAATGTTAGGAAAAATTACTGTAATTGTTCTTTTAAAAGATCTTTTGCCTTTGAAAGTTCAACAGAAAAAATTGAACTTACTCCTCGTTTTTGCATCGTGATTCCTAAAAGTTGATCAACTCGGGACATCGTTCCGTGCCGATGGGTGATGATCAAAAACTGCGTTTTTTGTTTTAACTGCTTTAGAAATTCCACATATCTGATCACATTTGACTCATCAAGGGCAGCTTCAACTTCATCAAGAATGCAAAGCGGAATTGGTCTTGCCTTAATAATTGAAAACAAAAGTGAAATTGCAATAATTGCCTTTTCGCCCCCAGAAAAAAGCCTAATATTTTTGATAGTTTTTCCAGGTGGTTGGGCACTTATTTCAATCCCCGAATTTAAAATATCGTTTTTATCACTAAAATAAATTTTTGCACTTCCCCCACCAAACATATTCTGGAAAACAAGGTTAAACTCGGAATTAACTAGATCGACAATTTCCTGGGTTTTTCCAATGATAATTTTATCTAAATCCGAGATAACTTCTAAAATTTTTGACCTGGCAGTTTCAAGTTCATTTTGACTTTTTTTTAGTTTTTCGAGTCTTTGACTCGTTGTTTCAAAGTCATTAATTGCATCTAAATTAACATTTCCAAGCGCTTTAATCTCTAAATTTAGACTATTTACAAATTCGCGAGCATCTTTTTCTTGAATTTCAAGTTCATATTTTTGAGCTGCGCCTTCAAAAGTTAGACTGTATTTTTGGGATAAATTATTTCGTAAATTTGTAATTAAAAATTCATATTTGTCTTTGTAATTTTGATTTTGGTTAAGATCTGCGTTGATTTTTCGCTGTTTTTGGTTAAGTTCTTGAACTAAAACTGTAAGTTCTGAAATTTGATTATCGAGCTGTTTTTTTTCAGTTTTTAAAATTTTGCATTGATTTTCAAGTTCTAAAACCACATTTTCAAGTTCAATTTTTTCTTTTAAAGTTCGATTTAGACTTAAATTTAGGTCATCTTTTTGATTTAGACTCTCTTCAAGACCTTCATTTTGAGCTTTAATTTCGATTAATTCATTTTCAGAATTACTAAATTTTTGCTCTAAATCATTAAGATTAATATTAATTTGCTGTAAAAATACAGATTCTCTTGTAATTAACTGTTCAAATTCATTAGATTTAACTTTAAATTCTTGAATTTTTTCTTCAAAAAAATTCAAATTATTTGTTAGTTCATCGATTTTATACTGAATTGAAAAGGAAGAATCATTTTTTATCTTATGACCCCCAGAAATTATCCCGCTAGTTCTAATAACATCGCCGTCTAAAGTTACGATCATGTTTTTGTGGTTAAGGAAGTTTGCGATTCGATTTGCTGAATCAATTGTATCAGCAACAATAATCCCTCCTAGTAAAAAATCCGCTAAAATCTTGTATTTTTTTTCAAAATCGACTAAATTGCTAGCTAAATTTATAAAACCTTTTTGTGAATTTAGATGTTCAAGATATAAATCGGGAATAAATCGCGGTTTTAATGTTGAAAGGGGGATAAATGTTGCGCTTCCTGCATAATTTTTCTTTAGAAAATTAATTGCTGAAACTGCGGTTTCAGGTTGGTCAACAACAATTTGTTTTAAAGTTGGACCCAATGCGGCTTCAATTGCGCCTGTATATTTTGGGAAAATTTTGATTAAATCAGAGACAAGCCCACAATATCCAGGAAAAAGAAAGCTATTTTCGATAATGATTTTTGTCCCCTTTGGCAAAAAAGACATTGATTCTAAGGACTTTTTTAGCTCGGAGATTCTAGTTTGACTAATAATTTTTTCGGAATTTAGACTGTATAAATTCCTTTCAATTTCACCCTTTTGTGTCCTAAATGTATTAAGTTTTTCTTCAATTTCTAGTTTTTTGAGCTTGTTTTGGCTGATTAATTTTGCAAAATTGTCTTTTTGCGCGCTTATAAGACTATATTTTTGGCGCAAAGCAGCCATTTTTTGCTCAAAATTTACACTAATTTCACTTGATAAAATCATTTCTTGAAGTTGAGTTGCTTTTGCATAAGCTAAATTTAGGGTATTAATTTGCTCTTTTAGGCGGTGAATTTCGCGGTTTTTAGTGTTGATTTCAGCTTCAATTTCTGACCTTTTTTGTGTATTTGTAATAATTATTTTCTCATTTGCTTCAATTTCGCTGATAAATTTAGGTTCTTGAAATTTTAGATCATTTAATTTTTCCTGGACTTGATCTAATTCTGTTTGGTACTTTTTAATATCAGAGACAATTAAGCCGACTTCAACAGATTCTAATTGCTTTGATTTTTCGAGGTAAATTTTTGCATTTTCTGCTTGTTTTTCAAGCTGTTTTACTTGTTTTTCAAGCTCTTTTGTCCTGATTTCAATTTTTTCAATTGCGATCAAGGTTTGATCTAATTTTGTTAGAGCTTCAGTTTTATCAATTTTATATTTTGCAGTTCCGGCGACTTCCTCGATTACTTGTTTTCGTTGTTCAGGGCTTGATTCGGCGATTTCAGAAATCGTTCCTTGGGAAATAATTGCAAGTGAAGACTTGGAAATTCCAGCTTGAATTGCTAAATTTCTAATATCTTTATAGCGAACTAATTGATCATTATAAAAATATTCATTAGTTCCTTGTCCTCTTTTGATAACTCGGGAAATTGTGAAAATTTGGGCACTATCTTCACGAGTTTCATCTAAAAATGTCAGTTTTACCATCGCTTTATTAACAGGCATAACTGTTTTTGAGCCAGCAAAAATGACATCATCCATATTTTGGCCCCGTAATTGTTTAACTGATTTTTCGCCTAAAACTCATTTAATTGCATCATTTATATTGGATTTTCCAGAGCCATTTGGCCCAATTATTCCAACAATTGAACCATCAAATTTAATACTTACAGGTTCAGCAAAGGATTTAAAACCTTCAATTTCAATTTTTATTAACTTCATAATTTCACAGTCAGAAATACTAAAATTTTTCCTTATATATTATAATAAAAAATTTAAAAAAGTCTATAAAAAACAAGGTTTTTTTAACATTTTAATAAGACTTTTTTAGAAAGTCTTATTTTCTAATTTGAAATTAGAAAATAAAAACCTAAACTGAAATAAGTTTAGGTTTTTTATAATTATAAGTTATTAAAAAATTAGTTTGATTTAGAATCGGTACTTGATTGCTCAGAAGAATTTGTTTGCTCAGCTGGTTTTTGGTTTTCAGTTGTAGCTTTTGTTGAATCTGTTGAACCTGTTCCGCTTTCTTGTTTTTGACTAGAAGTATCTGTTTGTGGCATAGAACCTTGATCTTTTGGTTTTTCAGGTTTAGGAACTGAAGGGGTTTTACCTAGGCCTAGTAGAGTTAATATTTGTTCTGGTTTGAGATTCATTAAAATTTTAAATGTAGCACTGTCTTTTAATTTAGTTAAATCAAATGGACTTAGTATTGCATTTCTTAGTGTCAGAAATAGTATTTGAGGTGACATTTTGAATTCTTTTATTTCTTGATCAGTGTTTAATTCAGCAAAAAATGCTACCATTTTTCTTATGAATGAGTCAATAATTGTATCGAAAATCTTGATATTAGGTCTTGCGTAATCTTTCACTTTATTTTCGAGTTGTTCGATATCTTTTATAAGAGAACCAGCTGGTTTCCCTAAATAGCTGTTAATAATTGCTTTTACAAATGGATTTTTAACAGGTATTAACTCTCTAAAATCAAAATTATCGAAGATTGGTAAAGATACAATTTCTCGAACTATATTTCCAAAAGTGCGTTTGTCGTCTTTGATTGCAGCTTCTTGATCGGTGTCAAAAGTGGATTTTTGAGCAATAAATTCACTAGTTTGCTTATTTTCGTTTAATTTTTCAAGAAATTCTTTATTTGATTTTGCAAAAACACTTAGGTCAATAACTTTGGAATAGGTCGGTTTATTCTCATCAAAATCATCGAAATTTGTAGTATTTTTTAGCTCTTCAGCATTAGAATCATCTTTTTCTTCTTGGTCAAGAGTTAATTTTAACAAAAGTTGGTGAGCAATTTTTTTATAACCTTGAATTGAAGGGTGGAAGTCAAAATTTTTCGCCATTAAATTTTTATCAGAATCATTTCAAATACTTTTATCATAGACATCAATATAATTTACCTTATTTTTAATGGCGGTTTCACGAATAATTTTGTTAATTTTTTCGGGAATTTCATTGATAAAGTCCGTTTCAATTTTTGCATAAGTATATAAAAGATACTTTAAAATCTTAATAAAACCGGAATTTGGCAATTTATATCCAACTAAATTTATACTTAATTTTGGATTAAGCGCCTTTAATTCTTTAATTAAATTATCAAGATTTGTGTTTATTTCCTCAATTTTTTTATTAACTTCCGCCTTTAAAAGCATTCCTTTTTCTGCTAGGAAATTCGCTCTTTCATTTGGATCTAGTAATTTTTTTGCTTCCTCTGATTTTGGTTTTATTATACTTGCTCATTTTTTAAATTCATTAAAAATTGCTAAAAAAGGATCGTTAGCTCCCACTGACATTGTCAAAAGGTTTGCTTTTTTAACTTTTTCGACTAAACCAGGATAGGAATCCTTATTAAAATCACCAAAAACAGAGCCTATTTCATTATATTTTTCATTTCCTGAATAGTTTGTAACTAACGGATTATCGCTCATTTTTCCATTTGGATATTTGGTTGGATTAAGAAGGTAAAGTCAGTTTTCTGTTGTTGTCCCAGAAATTGCCAAATTATCATAAGAAACAAGTGAATTCTTATTAAGTTTTTGTAGATAATAAGCAAAATAAGCAGGATAAGATTGACCGCTTAAATTACCATCTTTATCTAAAGTACCTTGAAAATCACGGTATGTTTCTTCATTAAATCCAGCTGTTAGTGAATCACCTAGGGCTAAATAATTTACTTCTGAAAGCAAAGAATTTTTTTGCAAACAACCAGCTGAAATAAGAGTGGTGAAGACCGAAAAAGGCGCTAGTGTAAGCGAAGTTAGTCTTAAGAATTTTCTTGCTTTTTTCTTCATAATTTTTCCTTTTCTATATTTTTGATAGATGGACTAAATTTTACCATATTCCTAAAAAAAAAAAAAAAAAAAAAAGGTTAAAAAATTATATAAAAATCAACAAGATTTTTATATTTTCTAAATTAAAATTCAAAATTATTAAGAAACTTGTTTAAATGCGATAAAAATTTTTTTATTTATATTATTATTAACTTTAATGATTTTATAATTACAATTTTTACAATTTTGAACTTCATTAAAAACTTTGGGCCCTTTAATAAAAGCTAAAAGCGTTTTTGGAAAATGAATTTTTTTTGTAATTTTCTCAAGCTTTTCCAAATTTGCCACTGCTCTGGCAGTTATTATATCAAATTTTTGTGGATTAATTTCTTGAACTGGTTTGCAAATTAAATTGAATTTCAAATCTAATTTTTCAGAAACATCCTTTAAAAACTGGCATCTTTTTTGCATTGACTCAGAAATTGTTAGCTCAATTTCTGGGTTTGTAATCAAAAAAGGAATTGAAGGAAAACCTGATCCAGCCCCAATATCCAAAATTTTTAATTTTTTATTTTCTTTATTATTTACTAGACCAACAATGAAATTCATTGTAAAAATTGACTCAAAAATTCCCTCTTTTCAGAGAATATCACCAGAAAAAGCGGTTAAATTAAAGTTTTTATTACTAAATTCAATTAAATTTACGTATTTTTCTAAATTTTCAAAATCTAATTTAGGAAAGAATTCCTGAACTAATCGTTTATACATTTCAAATCTTTTAAAAAAGTGTTTAATTTAGGTTCTTTTTAATTAATTTTTGCTTAGTTTCTTCATAAATACTTGTAATTGAAGTCGAAAAAATGCAGGCTAAAATACTTTTTGACAAAAATTCGGCAAGCGAGGTTATCAAAAGTTTGGGAAACTTTTTAGCAAGTTTTTTATTATCAATTGAATCGGTAATTATTACTTTGTCAATATTAGGATTTTCCTGAAATTTTTCAAAACCATGACTAAAAACGCCGTGAGTAGCGGCTAGAACAACAGATTTTGCCCCTTTTTCTCTAATGACATTCGCTGCATTAATTATCGTCCCACCTGTATCGATAATATCATCAATTATTATACAATCTTTTCCATCTACATCGCCAATTAGTCCTAAAACTTCGGATTTATTAGCGCCTGTCCTTCTTTTGTCAATCACAGCAACATTTGTTTGTTTACCCAAAATTTCGGCTAGAATTCTTGCCCGAACCGCGCCTCCATGATCGGGACTGACAACAACATAGTCCTTATTTTTTCCGACAAGTTCGTTTGCAAGAATATACTGTCCATGAATTTCATCAACTGAAAAATCAAAAAAACCTTGAATACTTGGATTGTGAATATCTACTAAAATTAGCTTGGTTATTCCCGCTTTTTCAAGTAAATTTGCAACTAATTTTGCAGTAATTGGCTGTCTTCCTGATGATTTTCGATCTTGTCTTGCATAACCATAATAAGAAAGAATTACTATAATTTCTTGGGCATAACCTCTTTTTAACGAGTCAATGAAGATTAAAAGTTCCATAATATTTTCATTAACAGGGCGGGAGGTATTTGCAACTACAAAAACAGTCGAATTTCTAATTGTTTCTTTGGATTTTAGTAAAACTTCGCCATCAGCATAAACAATTCTTTCAATCCCAGAAAGTGGGATTCCTGTAATTTTCGAAATTTTTTTGGCTAAGTCAAGGGAATTTTCCATTCCAAAAAGGATGATATTTTTTTTTGCATCAATATTCATTTTATTTCTTTCTCCTTTTATATTATAATTAAAAATTGTATTATAATAAAACAAAATTATAATAAATTTTTATCTATTAATTATCAAAATTAACTATGTATTTAAAAATTCAGCAATTTTTACCGCGGTATTTAGAATTATTTCAGAAAACTATTAAAAAATTTAGTTTAGAATTAAATGTAGTAACAAAAAAAGGCAAAAATAAAATCAGTAATTTTGATTATTATCAAAATTTTGAAACAAATTATGAATTTTTGGTTGTTGATGAGCATAAACAAGCTGATTTTATTTTTGCTTTTTTTGTACTTTCAAGAAAAGAACAAACTTTTTATCTAAATCTGCCTTTTTTTAGTCAGTTTTTAGATAAAAACTGAATTAATATTATTGGTGAATTTATTCTCGATTTTATAGAAGAAAATTATCATTTTGAAACTTTTTATGTTCAAATTAGCAATTTGGACACAAAAATTAATAATTTTTTTCAAAAATTTGCCATATCTTTTGATGGCAATTCAAATACTTTTAAGTTTAATTTGGTAAAAAGATACGAATTTATCGACATTCACTGCCATCCTTTTTCAGAATATTTTCAAGATTCAAAAGCACAAGTTGATAATTGGTTTAAAAAAAATATTGGACTTATTTTCGTTGTTGGAACTTCATGAGAATATCTTGAAGAAATTAAAAAAATAGGTAATTATTCAAAAAAAATCTATAAAATCATAGGGATTCATCCAACTTTGGTCGCAGAAAATGATAATTTTTCCCTACTTGAAAATCATATTGATGATAAAGTTTTAGCCATCGGCGAAGTCGGTCTTGATTTTTACTATGAAAATAATCCGCCAAAAGATGTCCAAATAAAAGCGCTTTTGGATCAAATTCAAATCGCAAAATCAAAAAAAATCCCAGTTATGTTACATATTCGCGATAAGTCAGGTGAAAATCAAGCAATGAAATTAATTTCAGAAATTGTAACTAAATTTTCTAAAATTAATTTCATATTTCATAATTTTTCAACAAATTATGAAATATTTCAAAAATTAGTAAAGAAAAACAACTGTTTTTTTTCATTTTCGGGAGTTATTACCTTCAAAAAAAGCATTGAATTAAGAAGAATAATTAAAGAAACCCCGCTTGAGAAAATTTTTACCGAAACCGATGTGCCTTATTTAAGCCCTGAACCGAATCGCCAACTTTGACCAAATGTTTCTCCCCAAATTCAGTGAACTTATCAAACGATAGCAAATTTAAAAAATTTGACAAAAACAGAACTTTCTGAAATAATTTATAGAAATGTAAGGAAAATTTTTAAAGTAAAAAATGCAAAAACCGGTTCCTAAGAAGCATTTAGGTCAGAATTTTTTAAAAGATAGAAAAATTGCTGAAAAAATAGTTGAAAATATTGATCTTAAAAACAAAGAAATTATCGAAATAGGTTGTGGAACCGGTTTTTTAACAAATTTTTTACTTGAAAAAGCAAAATTTGTTACTTGTTATGAAATTGATAGAAATTTAATTCCAATTCTTGAAAAAAAATTCAAGAATAAAAATCTTCGTATAATTAACGAAGATTTTTTGCTCGCAGAACTCGAATTTAAAGAAAAAAAAACAATTATAGCCAACCTTCCTTACTATATTACCTCAAAAATTTTGTTTAAAATCTTTGCAAATTTTGAAAAATTTGATAAAATTATCTTAATGGTTCAAAATGAGGTCGCCGATCGAATAGTTGCCAAACCAAAAACACCAACTTATTCAAAATTATCGCTTGCATCACAATATATAGCGCATGTCAAAAAATTGTTTGTAGTTGGACCGGATTCGTTTTTTCCAAAGCCGAAAATCAATTCAGCTGTTGTTTTTTTTGATCTTAGAACAAACTTGGATGCCAAAAAAACGGAGCAATTTTTTTGGTTTACAAAAAAATGCTTTCAATTTAAACGAAAAACTCTATATAATAATCTTATTTTTTTTCTAAATAAGCAGCAAATTGAAAAAATTTATAATTTTTTTCAATTTGCTCAAAATATAAGACCTCAACAGCTTGATTTGGTAACTTATATAAGGTTAGCCGACTTTTATTTTAACAATATTTTTTAAAAAAAATATTTTGTTTTTTTAAAAAATATTGTATAATTTTAATACATTCTTGACAACCAAAAATTTGGTTGCTTATTTATTATTTTTTCTTATTTTTTTTGCACTCAAAACCACTAAAATGAAAGGCTGATTATGAGACAGACAACTTTTGTCAAGCACCAAGAAGTCAAGCAAAAATGGTTTGTAATTGATGCAGAATCCAAAATTCTGGGTCGTTTAGCCGCTTTTGTTGCTTCGCGTTTACGCGGAAAGCATTATCCGCATTTTACACCTAATGTTGATATGGGTGACAAAATTATTATTATTAATGCTGAGAAAATTTTGTTGACCGCAAAAAAAGAAGAGCAAAAGTTATACTATAATCACTCCGGATATCCTGGTGGTCTAAGAGTGAGAACAGCCCGTGAAATGCGCGCGAAAAAACCGATTGCTTTATTAGAAAGAGCCATTTATGGTATGATTCCGCATACAAAATTAGGGGATAAGCAGCGCAAAAATCTTTATGTCTATTCAGGATCAGAACATCCACATTTAGGTCAAAATCCGGAAAAATTAGAGGTAAAATAGAAAATGAATCAACCAGAATTATCATATTATGGAACTGGACGTAGAAAATCATCAGTTGCCCGAGTAACTTTAAAACACGGAAATGGTCAATTTAAAATTAATAACCGTGTTGCAAAAGAGTACTTAAAATCCGATATTTTGATTAAAGATGCGTTGCAGCCGTTGTCAATTACAAACACAGTTTCAGAATTCAACATTAGAGTTAATGCTCATGGGGGAGGAATTTCGGGGCAAGCCGGCGCAATTCGACTTGGAATTGCCCGTGCCTTGTTGAAAGTTTCTGCAGACTACCGGCCAGGATTAAAAGTTGCTGGGATGTTAACTCGAGATGCCCGTGCCAAAGAACGGAAAAAATTTGGACTAAGAAAAGCCAGAAGAGCAAGGCAATTTTCAAAACGTTAATTCATTTTTTAAAAAATTTGTTATAATTTTAATGAATTAACATAAAAACTATTAAAAAATAGTTATTTACGGGAGCGTAGCTCAGATGGTTAGAGCACACGACTGATAATCGTGAGGTCGATGGTTCGATCCCATTCGTTCCCACCATATCAAATTATTTTGGAAAATCCCTTTTTTAGGGATTTTTTTATTTTCTAATTCATTTTTTATTATCAAGGTCGAAAACTCTAGAAACTTTTCCTGTTCCAGGTCCGAAATTAAAAATTTTGGTTATTTGCCAAAATTTTCTTTTTGCAGAAACAAGATCTAGAGGTTTTTCATTGGAAATATTTGCACTTGTGACAAATGCTGGCCCGTTTTTTTTAAGAAGTTTAAGAAGTTTGACCTGGTTTGGGATGCGAAAAGATTGATTTTCTATTATTAAAGTGGTAGCTCCAGGCCAGATTTTTTTTGTAATTTTCTTTAATTTTTTATAATTTTCTTGTTTTATTAGTGGTTTTATTTGTTCTAAATTAGCTACTAAAGTAACAATTTTTTTTGAAAAATCGCGTTTTTTGATTACAAAAATTGCATCTAAATCGCAATTTTTGTAAAAACTGGCAATTCCCGGAACTGTATCTGTTGTTGTCAGAAAAAGTTTTTGGTATTTCTTTATTTCTAATTTGAAAATATGAAAATTTTGTTTAAATCAAGAAGCAAAATTTTCATCATTTTCAATAAAAATTATAATATCCTTAAAACTATATTTTCAGAATAACAAGTGAAAATTATTTACCATTTTTAAACAAAATACTTTATTTTTCAGCATTTTTTGCTGAAAAATTTGTTTTTCTAAAAGTAAATTTTGCTCAATAAGTCAATAAATAAAATTTTCAAAATAACTTAATTTTAAAATAAATTTTAGATTAAAATTAAGGTATTTTGGTATATTTTTTTGAAAACATATTGTAAAAATTGGGATTTTCACTTTTATTTTCTTTTGACTTTGTGAATCTAAAAAGGTCAAATTAGCACCTTTTTGCCCAAAAATTATCTGAATTTTTGTATTCATAGCTGAATTTCTTATAATTTATTAAATTTTTAATTTAATTTCGGCAATCAAATCACGAATTTGAATTGCTTCCTCAAAACGGTTTGCATCTGCGGCTATTTTCATTTCTTTCTCGAGAATTTTGATGTAATTTTCCATCTCTTTTTTGTCTTTTTGTTTTTCACGAAGGACTTTGCTGATTTTCAAACTGTTTGGATTGATGCTGTCGGGAATCGGTTTTTTTATTGTTTTTGGGATAATTTTGTTTTTTTGGTTGTATTCAATTTGAATTTTTCTTTTATTTTCATTATCTTTTAAAACTTTTTCAATAGTTTCAGTGACTGTATCGGTAAAAAGGATAACTTTTCCATGATCGTTACGGGCAGCCCGCCCGATAATTTGGATTAGAGAAGATTCTGATCGCAAAAAAGAAACAAGACCGGCTTCAAGAACAAAAATCAAAGAAACTTCCGGGATATCAACGCCTTCACGAAGTAAATTTATCCCGACAATTGCATCATAAATTCCTTTTCGAAGCTTAATTATGATTTCATCGCGCTCAAAAGTCGTCATTTCTGAGTGCAAATAATAGACATTTTGTAATTTTTCTTCCTGGAGATACTTGCTGATTTCTTCGGCCAGTCGTTTTGTGGTAGTTAAAATGAGACTTCTTTCTTTTTTTTCCTTCTGTTTTAGCAAATACTGAAAAATTTTCTCCATTTGATTTTTGGTAGATTCAATTACTATTTCTGGATCAATTAGTCCAGTTGGTCTGATAATTTGCGAGACAATTTCGCCATTTGTTTTATCAATTTCATAGCTGGCCGGTGTGGCTGAAACATAAATTTTTGCCTGTTGATATTTCTCAAATTCACTGAGTTTTAAGGGCCGATTATCAAGAGCTGAAGGTAGTCGATAACCATAGTCAACCAAGGTTTGTTTTCGGCTTCGATCACCTTCATACATGCCCTTAATTTGGCTGATCATAATATGGGATTCATCAATAAAAATTAGGCCGTCTTGGGGTAAATAATCTAGTAAACTAAATGGTTTTTCGCCTTTTTGGCGTCCGTCAATATGGCGGGCATAATTCTCAATTCCTGAACAAATTCCGAATTCAGAAAGCGAGTCAATATCATTATTGACTCGGTCTTTTAGTCGTTGTTTTTCGACTAATTTATTATTTTTTTCAAAAAATTCGAGCTGCTCACCCAGCTCAATTTTGATGGTTTCGATCGCTCTGTTAATTATATTTTTTTTCACACTATAAGCAGTTGCGGGATAAACTGTGAAAGAATTATATGATTTTATTATTGATTTTGAAACTGGATGAATTATGTTTATTGCCTCAATTATATTTCCAAAAAATTCCACTCTGATATTAAAAGCATCGCTTCAAGCTGGAAAAATTTCTAAAACATCACCTTTTAAAGAAAAAATTCCCGGTTTTTGCTCAATTTGATTATTTTCATACTTGATTCTGGCAAGTTTTAGGGCTAATTCATTTGGTTTTATTTCCTGATCTACCTCTAAAACTAAGAAATTATCCTGATATTCATCCGGGTTTAAGGTCCCATAAATTGCAGCAACTGAGGCAATAACGATTGTATCATTTCGCATCATCAAGGCGTTTAGGGCTGACATTCGCATAGTTTCAAGGTCAAAATTTGTTTTACTAGTTTTTTCTAAATAGACATCTTTTGTTGGCAAATAAGCTTCTGGCCGGTAAAAATCAAAGTAGGAAATATAAAATTCAACGCGGTTTTCCGGGAAAAACTCTTTAAATTCACTATATAATTGTGAGGCTAAAGTTTTATTATGTGATAAAATTATTACTGGTTTGTTAAAATAGGCAATTACATTCGCCATTGTAAAGGTTTTTCCAGATCCTGTTACTCCAAGCAAAACTTGGGATTTTTTTCCGGATTTTATCCCGTTGATTAAATTTTTTATTGCTTTTGGCTGATCACCGCTTGGTTTATAATTTGCAACTAGTTTGAATTTTTTAAATTCTTTTTCAATTAACATATTAAAACCGATTACTTTTTTAAAATTTTTTAAGAAAATTTTAACACAAAACATCTTTGTTTTTAAGCATTTTTTGGTTTTTATATTCAAAAAATGCTTTTGGAATTAGTACTTTTTTAAATATTTCTAATTTTTCCTTTTTAGAAAAGTCACTTTTGGCTTTTAATTTTAAAAATTTATGCTATAATTTAGGTAACTATCATGTTAGATCACCGAGCTATTGAAAAAAAGTGACAAGATTACTGGTATAAAAATAAGGTTTTCAAAACAACCGAGACATCTAGAAAAAAAGCCTATATTCTCGATATGTTTCCCTATCCTTCGGCTTCTGGTCTGCATCTAGGCCATCCGATTGGCTATACGGCTTCTGATATTGTTGCTAGATTTAAACGTTTAAATGGTTTTGACGTGCTTCATCCGATGGGTTGGGATGCTTTTGGTTTGCCTGCAGAGCAATATGCGATAAAAACAGGTAATCATCCGGGTGAATTTACAAAAAGAAATATTGAAAATTTTAAAAAACAAATAATTTCTTTTGGATTTTCTTATGATTGGGATAAGGAAATTAACACCTCTGATCCAGAATTTTATGTCCAAACTCAGTGGATTTTTAAACTATTATATAAGGCAAATTTAGCTGAGATTCGCGAAGTTGAAGTCAATTGATGCCCGGAATTAGGCACTGTTTTAGCAAATGAGGAATTAAAAAGGGAAAAAAATGGTGCGCTTGTCAGTGAAAGAGGAAATTTTCCTGTAATTTTAAAAAAAATGAAACAGTGAGTTTTAAAAATCACTGAATATGCACAGAAATTACTTGATGGACTTGATCAAGTTGATTTTCCTGATTCTTTAAAAACTTTACAAAAAAAATGAATCGGTAAATCAAAAGGGTGAAAAATTAAATTTTTAATTGAAAAAACCGGTGAATTTCTTGAAATTTTTACAACAAAAATCGAAACTTTTTATGGAGTAAGTTTCCTAGCCCTTGCACCTTTACATAATTTTGCTCAAAAATTGGCTAAAAATAAGGAAAAAATCAGCCAATTTATTGAGCAAAACAGCTTTTCAAGTCCAAAATTACAAAGTAAAATGACAGGAATTTTCACTGGATTATATGCGGTTCATCCTTTAAATTCAAGTAAAATTCCGATTTATATTACAAATTATGTTCTAAATAACTATGCAACTTCTGCAATTATGGGGGTTCCTGCCCATAATTTAGCTGATTTAGAATTTGCTCAAATTTTCCAAATTGATTATGTTAAAGTAATAAATCAAGAAAATTTACTTATAAATTCTGCAGAATTTTCTGGTTTGACTATTAAAGAGGGAGCAAATTCTATTTTCAGTAAGCTAAATTCAATGAATTTAGTTCAAAAAACTACAATTTTTCGACTAAAAGATTGAGTTTTTTCCCGTCAGAGATACTGAGGAGAACCTTTTCCGGTTTATTTTGATGAAAAAGGAAAGATTTATCTTGAAGAGAAAATAGTTGAGCTCCCACATACTGATAAAATTATGCCTTCTGGTGATGGCCAGTCCCCACTTGCATCGATAAAAGACTGAGTTTTCTTTGAAAAAAATGGGAAATACTACCGCCGGGAAACAAATACAATGCCACAATGAAGCGGAAGCTCATGGTATTATCTAGCTTTTATTTTAAAAGAAAAAGATAAATATTTGCCGCTTGATTCAAAAATTGCCTATGATAAATTCAAAAAATGGCTGCCAGTTGATCTTTATATAGGGGGTCAGGAGCATGCGGTTGGCCATTTAATTTATTCCCGTTTTTGACATAAGGTTTTATTTGATGCGGGGATAGTTCCAAATTCTGAACCTTTTCAAAAAATAATTCATCAAGGAATGTTACTAGGTTCTGATGGTCAAAAAATGTCGAAATCTAAAGGAAATACGATAAATCCTACGGAAATCATAGACAAATTTGGCGCTGATACAATTAGAATTTTTTTAATGTTTATGGGTCCGATTGGGGATCTTCGACTTTGAGATGAAAATGGAGTAGTTTCAATTTTTAACTGAATTCAACGGGTACAAAGAACAATTTTAGCTGACTATAAAATTGACCCCGAACTTGAAAAAGACTATGAATTTACGTATTTTTTCAATAATTTTGTTTTCGAAATCACAAATTTAATCGAAACTTTTAAGTTCAATGTGGCAATTTCAAAATTAATGGTTTACATTAATTTTCTAAATAAAAAGCAAAAAATTCCTTCAAAAAATTATCTGACAGATTTTTTAATTATTTTCTCAGTTTTTGCACCGCATACAGCAGAAGAATTACTTGAAAAATTAGGACAAAAACCCTTAAATTTCCAGATTTGACCTCAATTTGATCGGTCAAAAATTTTTAAAAATACTTTTCATTTACCTGTTTCAATTAATGGGAAAAACCGCGGAATTCTCGAATTAACAGATGAAAAATCACAAGAAGAAATCATCGAGATTGCCAAAAAAGACTATAAAATACGTAACTATTTGCAAAATAAGCAAATAATAAAAGTCATTTATATCCCGAGAAAAATTCTAAATTTTATTCTCAAAAATAATTAAAATATGAAAAAATTTTTATTTCCCTTTTCAGTTTCATTTATAAGCTTTTTAGCAGAAATTTTGACCTTGTTATTAAAGGTTATTTTTTATGATAGTTTTGATTTCTACCTTTTTTTTGCCGTTGCCGTTATTGTTTTTGCTGTTTTTATCATCTCTTTATCCATTGGAATAGTTGTTTTATACCAATTTATCACCAAACAAAACCATTTTTATTATCAAAAATTTGATCTAATAAATGAGGAAAACAATCTTGGAATAATTAATTTATCATCGACCTATAAAATAGTAAAAGTTTCAAAATATGTTAAAAATTTATATCCTGAAAGACTGATTAATCGCGATATTTTCTACCTTTTCCCCCAGTATAAAAAAACAGAAGATATTCCCTCAAAATTTGAGATCAAAAGGGGAAATAATTGATTTGAGATTAATTTTAACAAATTTGACTATTGAATTTCTTATAAAGATATCACACTTTTTAAGTCAATTTCGCAGGGATATGAGAATAATTCGCTTGTTTTTGCCGAAATTGAGGTGGATAATCTTGTTTCTTCTAATTTTCGCAGTAGTGATCAAGACTATCCTAAAATCAAAATTTTTATTAATGATTTCTTTGAAAAACTAGCACAAAAATTTGGCTTTTTATACAAAGAATATGCAGATGGCCGGATTATGTTAGTTCTTCATTATGAAACTTTTATGATTTGACAGAAAAATCACTTCTACATTTTTCATGAAAAAAATACGAAAATTGATGATACAACTCAAGTTTGATTTTCTGTTGGTTTTGGAATTGCCACTACAAATCTAGTCGAAATCAAAAGATTGGCAAACGAAGCCCTAATTTTCTCAAAGGCGCGCGGTGGTAATCAGGTTTCAATTTATCCCTATGGAAAAAAACCTTTTTCTTATGGATCTTATAGCGAATCCTTAAATCATCATTCACTTGTAAAGTTAAAACGAATTGCGCGGATTTTGGTTGAAAAATTAGAAAAAATTGATAAAATTATCATTTATGGTCATATTAATTCTGACCTTGATTCTTTTGGATCAGCCTTTGTTTTAGGTAACTTTTTAAAAAGATATGCCGAAATTATCTATAAAAAAAAGGTAAATTTTTATATCCAGAATCGCACCTTTGATCCTACCACCACACTATTTTTATCCCAGTCTGAATCAATAATTAAAAAAGAAATTTTTATTTCACCAGCTACTTCAACAAAAATTTCCTTAGCTTCAAAAAATAATGATACTTGTCTTGCCATTTTAGTTGATGTCTCTGATCTTGAAAGAATTGAAAATCCTAAAGCTTTTGACCATATCAGTCTTGAAAACGTTTTTATTTTTGACCATCACGGAATTTCCCCGAAAATGCAAGGACTTTTGGAGCTAGTTCATGATTATATTGATGTTTCTTCTTCTTCAACCTGCGAAATTATCACGCATTTAATCCTTTTAACCTTTCATTCTGATCTAAAAATCGATCCCGAATGGGCCCAAATTTTACTAAATGGGATTTATATTGACTCAGCTCAACTAAAAAAAACAGCAAGTTCTTCAACATTTTCAGCTGTTTCGGCTCTTGTTAAATGGGGCGCAAAAACAGCAAAAACAGCCGAATTTCTTAAACTAAACGAGTCAGAATCAAAAACAATTAAGGAAATTTTAGAAAATGTTGTTGAAATTAAAGAAGGATTTTTTCTTTCAAGTCTAGATCGTGAAATTGATACCGATCTTGTTGCAATTGCCTGCGATCAAATTTTACTAGTTAAAAATCGGCAAGCTGCTTTTGTTGTTGCAAAATTACCGCAACAAAAAAATTATAAAATGTCAGCTCGAAGTCTTGAAACTGTTAATGTTCAATATATCGCCGAGCAGGTTGGTGGGGGTGGTAGTTTTAATTCGGCAGCCGCTTATTCAACAGTTGAGACTTTTTCTGAATTTGTCAATAATATCAAACTAGCAATTAAAAGGAGAGAATATGAAAGTAATCCTAATTAAAGATACAAAAGATGGAAAAGCGAATACAATTATCGATGTTTCCCCTGGCTATGCCACTAATTTTTTATTCAAGAATAAGTTAGCCGAGCCCCTAAATGCCCGAACAGAAAAACTTTTAGTTAAAAGAAAACAGCAAATTGAGATCGAAAAACAAGAAAAACAGGAACAAATTGCCAAACTAAAAATCGAAATTGAAAAGCTAGTTCTCTGGTTTAAATTAAAGGGAAATAAAGAATCAGTTCATGGGGCAATTACAGCTAAAAAAATTAAAAAAGAACTTGAAATTAAAGGGATTTTTGTTGATAAACAAGCAATCCAAACAAGTGGAATTTCCACTTTTGGCACTAGTTTTGTTGATATAAAATTAAGTTCTCAAACTATTGCTAAATTAAAAATAAATATCACAAAAGATGAATAATTCTCGTTATAATTCTCCTGAACTTGAAGCATTTATCATCTCTTTTCTTTTAGCAAATCCTGAAAAAGTTGTTAATTTTATTGACATACTTAATCCGGATGATTTCAGTGTTAGAAATTTAGCTGAAATTGTAAGAGCAATAAAAAATGTTGCAAATCAAACAAAAAATCCTGAGGTTACCCTAGTTCTTCAGGAACTCGAAAGAACGGGTAAATTAGATCAAATCGGCGGGCGCAACTACATTGTAAATTTATATAACAGCAATTTTTCGCTACCTTCGGAAATCACTGAACATTTAAGAATAATAAATGAAAAAAAAACTTTAAGAGATCTAAAAAAAATTGTTGATGATTCAACAAAAGAACTAAATTCCGGAACAAAATTTTCTTATGAGATAACCACAGAAATTCTTCAAAAAATAAATCTTCTGAATTTTAATACTAAAAATGAAACTTTTATTCCGATTTATGAGATTGCAGTTCAAATTTTCGCATATTTAACAGAATTACGTACTAGTCAAAATTTAATTAAAGGAATTTCGACCGGATATGAGAATTTAGACTTATTAACTTCTGGATTTCAAAAAGGTGATCTAACAATTTTAGCAGCCCGGCCTTCAGTCGGAAAAACAGCTTTTGCCCTTAATTTAGCTTGAAATATTTGTGAAAATGATAAATCTGTCCTATTTTTTGCACTTGAAATGTCTAATTCTGATTTAGTTACAAGACTTCTTTCGCTTATTTCTGGGGTTGAATCTGGAAAATTTAAAATCCCAAAAAATTTAAGAGCGGAAGATTTAAAAGCAATCGAAAAGGCAATTGAAACCCGAATTAAAAACTGTAAATTAATAATTAATGACTCTGGATCGATTAATATTGATGATATTTACTGACAAGTTCAAAAAAGATATCGAAATAACCTAAAATATGATTTAATTATTTTTGATTATTTACAACTAATTAATTCAGCTACAAGAAACCAAAATTATAACCGTCAAGTCGAGGTATCAATTATTTCAAGAAAATTAAAACAACTAGCCCGTGAGGTCGAAACTCCTATTTTAGCACTTTCACAACTTTCAAGAAATGTTGAAAGAAGAGAGGATAAAACCCCAGTTCTATCGGATTTAAGGGAATCTGGAGCAATTGAACAAGATGCTGATATTGTCGCTTTTCTACATCGTGAGGATTATTATCACAAAAAAGAGGAGAAACCCGATCAAGAACAGGGCCCAAATACGAAACTTATAATTGCAAAACATAGAAATGGACCGATTGGAACTTTATTTTTTGATTTTTTTCCTGAATTTGGCAAGTTTAGTCCTGCAATTCCGGAGTCTTCATATAATAAAAAAGCAAATATTAATTTAGGATTGGATGAATAATGGCCTTATATTTTGCTATTTTATCCGTTGTTTTAGTGATTTTATTCTTTATTTCGGCAATTTTTTCTGCAAGCGAGACTGTATTTACTGCAACAAGTCGGGTAAAAGTTGATGAAAATATTGCTGATTCTTTCTGGGGAAAAAAGCAAATTTTACGCTATTATGATAATTATGAAAAAACTTTAACAATCATTTTAATTTGAAATAATATCGTAAATATCGGAATTTCGATTATAATTTCGACTTTTTTTTCCAGTTTGCCGATTAATGAATCACTGCAGATTTTGATCTCAATTGCAGCAACAACCCCGCCTTTAATTATTTTTGGCGAAATTTATCCAAAGATTTTCGGGCGCAAAAAACCGATTTTATTTTTAAAATATTTTTGATTTTTTATCGGTTTTTTTTATTATTTTTTATACCCACTTGCAACCTTGATGACAAAATTTGTCAAAAAAATAAATGTTACTAATACCGAAAATGAGCTAAAAAAAATAATTTTGCAAGCCCAGCGCGAAGAAGTTCTTGAAAAAGAAGAATCAGATCTGGCGATCAGAGCGCTTGATTTTGACTCTTTTAAAACCGCAAAACATTTTACAAAATTGAAAGATCTTGTCTATGTTAATTACGAAGATAGTCTTGAATCAATAAAAAATGTGATAATTGATCACAATTTTTCGCGAATTCCAGTCTGAAAAGAGAATAATTTCATCGGAATTCTACTTTCAAAAGATATTTTGTATCTTGATAAATTCGACATTAACGACCATATTGTCGAAACTCCTTTACTTTTGGCGACTAATTTGATTAAGACTAATTATGAAATTTTAAAAAAAGCAAAATCTCACCTTGGTTTTGTCATTGATAATGTAGAAAATAAAAAAATAATTGGAATTCTTACTTTTGAGGATATTCTTGAATGTTTATTCGGGCCAATTTATGATGAATATGACTACCGTGATGATCTAGATTTCTACCAGATCAATCCAAATCAGATTACAACTAAGGCTGAGACAAATATTGTAACAATTAACAAAGCTTTAAAGGTTGACTTGCCCGTGAGTTTTAAAGATCTAAATCAATGACTTTTAGCCCAAAAACCCAAAAAAAAGCTGATTTTAGGAGATAAAATTTATTTTAGATCACCTTTATATAGTTTAGAATTCGAAATAATTAGTAAAAATGCCAACAACATTGAAGTAAAAATAACCAAAAATGAAAACCAGGTATAAAAAATTGGTTTTAGAATTTCAAGGTAAATTTTACACAATTTTTCTTGATTATTCACCCAAATTTTCTAAAATTATAATAAAAATGGTTGATGATTTTATTTTGGTTCGTTCAAATCCGGCAGTAAAACTTGAGGAACTAATAAAAATAGTTAAAAATTCTAACTTTTTTCAAAAAGTAGTGAAAATTTTGCCAAAACGTGTTATACTTAATTTTTCTGAGTCTAGTTTTTATCTTTTTGGCAAAAAATACTACTATAATTTAGTCAAAACGCAAAATAAACTTTTTTTACAAGCTGAAAATTTAGTTTTCTCCCTAACAAGAGCGCGAAATTTAGAAGCCAAAATTCAAAAAGTTTTAATGAATTTTTTTTTAAATTATCTAAAAAAAAGGACAAATTATTGAGCTCAAATTTTGGAAATTCCCAACTATGAAATCAAAATAGCGCGTAAAAATGCTGCCTGGGGAACAAATTATCGGCGAAAAAAAATTCATTATAGCTATTTTTTACTTCCTTTTTCTAAAAAAATCATTGATTATGTTATTGTCCATGAACTTGTGCACCATTTTTTTAGCAAGCATAATAAACTTTTTTGGGAAAAAGTAGCTGAAATTATTCCTAATTATAAGGAATTAATTAGAAAATTAAATGACTATGAACTTAATTAATAAAAAAAATTTAAATATCTATCTTTGCGGGCCAACAGTTTATAGCGATGTTCATATTGGAAATTTAAGAACTATAATTATTTTTGATGCTATTTTTGAATGTTTGAAAAACAAAGGTTTTTCGATAAATTTTTTACATAATATCACAGATATTGATGATAAAATTATTGAAAAAGCACAAGAATTAGGCATTTCTGAGGCTGAGCTAACAGAAAAATATACTAACGAATATTTTAAAATTTTAGAAATTTTTAATATAAAAAAGCCAACAAAAATCGTTAAGGTGACCGAAAAAATAGAAAAAATTATAGAATATATAAAACTTTTAGAAAAAAAGGGATTTACATATTATAACAAAAACAATGACTTGGTTTTTGACATATTAAAAATTCCTAATTACGGAATAATTTCTGGTCAAAAAATAGAATCATTACTGGATAAAAATACTAAAAAAACAAAGTCAAAAAATGACTTTGTTTTATGAAAAAAAACCCAAAAAGGCTTGTTTTTTAAGTCTTTGTTCGGTTTAGGCCGACCTGGTTGACATACTGAATGTGCAGCACTTATCTATGATTATTTTCAAAAAAAATCACTTGATCTTCATGGTGGCGGGGTTGACTTAATTTTTCCTCATCACGAAAACGAAAATGCTCAACATTTTGCTCTAACGGGAAATCCAATTGCCGAAAACTGGTTTCGCTCTGGGTTTGTTAATTTAAATGGAAAAAAAATGGCCAAATCTCTGAATAATGTACTATTGGCAAAGAATTTTTCGCATAAATATAATCCAGATATTATTAGAAGTATTTTTTTGTCAATAAACCCAACAGTTCCAATCAATTTAACTGAAGAATTAATTAAAAATCATAAAAAATTAATCGAAAAATACCAAAAGATCTGTTTTGAGTGATATTTTGACAAAAAAAACGAAAAGACTGAAAAAGTTGAACAAGTGCTTAATTTATTTATTGAGGGCAAATTCGCAAAAGCTAATTTTTTAATTATGGAATTAATAAAACAAAAAGAAAATTCAACTATAAGAAAAATTTTTCTAAATTTAAGATTTAATTTCACAAAAATGCGTTTGGACCCCGAAAGTCAGGAAAAAATCAAAAATTGAAACAAATTAATTATGGATAAAAACTATTCCGAGGCCGATAAAATCCGTGAAGAATTATGAAAAATATTTAAAAATTCATAATTTTTTCCATCTTCCTTTTGAAAGATTGAAAGTATGGTTAAATATATTTGTGGCAGAAATTCATTAGCCGACGCGATCAAGAATGGGTTTATTTTTAAGGAAATTTACCTTTTAAAACCTACAAATGATCAAATTTTCTTAAAACAAAAAGTAAAAATAGTTAGTCGTGATTTTTTAGATAAACTTGTCAGACTGAATCACCAAGGTTTTGTTGGTGTTCTTGAGAATTTTAAATTTTTTGAAATTGATACATTAGTAAAAGATAAACCAAAAATTATTTTGATCCTTGATCATATCCAGGACCAAAATAATCTTGGAAATATCATTAGAACTGCAAATTGTTTTGGAATTAAGCATATAATTTTACCTAAAAGGCGAGCAGCAAAATTGAATGAGACCACTATGAAAGTCTCATCTGGTGGTTTTGTCGGCCTTAAATTTATTTTAGTTAATTCCATTGTTTCAGCAATTAATAAATTAAAAGAGATGGATTTTTGAATTTATGCCACTGATCTTAAAGAAAAAAGTAGAAAAATCCAGGAAATTCAGTTTAATTATCCTTGCGCAATAATTTTAGGTAATGAGGGAACTGGAATCAAAAAAAGCAGTTTAAATGCAAGTGATCAAACTTTTTTTATCCCGCTTGAAGGAACAGTTAACTCGCTAAATGTGACAGTCGCGACCGGAATTATTCTTTTTTTTCTAAAACAAAATATAAAAAAAACAAAAATATAAAGGGAAAAAATGTGTTTTCTATGTCACCAGAGCGAAAAGAAAAGATAAAAAAAAATAAACGCTGTTTAAAGGTTTTAAATAAATATTCACATATTTTATTAGCTTGTTCAAAACAGGTAATGAAAACTTTTAATCAAATTCCGCTAACTTATTTGGATTTATTTAACGCTTCAATTGAAAAATTTGTAAATCTTTATGAAGAATTTGATCCGAGTTTGGGAATTCCACTAGAAAATTATTTAGTTCATAAAATTAAATTGTTTATGTTAGGTTATGCAACTTCATTTACAACAAAAAATTATCAAATTGCCAATTTTTCAATTTCACTTGATGACTTATCAGAAACAGTCCAATTTGCAGCTGAATCCGATCAGGAATACTATGAAATTCAAGATATTTACAACCGAATTACTAGCAATCTTGATGAAGTTGAATACGAAATTTTTCAAATGTTTTTCATTCAGGACTTTCCGACAAAGGAGATTGCTAAAAAAATAGGACTTACAACCCAGAAAGTCAATGATTTTATTCGACTAACAAATAATAAATTACGTAGTTTTTTTTAATTTTTAGGTTATAATTATAAGTTATCTAATAAATTTAGTTTATAATTTATATGAAAAAGAAAATTAGTTTAAGTTGCAGCTTGTGTAAAAATCGGAATTATAAAACAAGCAAATCAGTGCAAAATCGTCTGCAAATTAATAAATTTTGTAAAATTTGCCGTAAATCAACCTTACATCAGGAAGAAAAATAGAAAGGGAAAAAAGTTGGAAAGACCGATTAAAACGCCAAAACTGAAAAAAACACGTAAAAAGAAGTATTATTTTCGTCTTTTTATAAAGGAAATGAAAAGAGTGAAATGGCCTAGCGGCCGTGTTACCTTTAAAAGTTTTGGTCAATCCTTGCTTTTTTCCACAATTTTTATGTTTGTTTTTTTTGCAGTTACGGTTATTGCGGCACTTATTTGGAATCAGGCTGGCGTCGGAATTTAAAAAAAAGGTTAGTTTTGTTATGAAAATTTACAAGTGGTATATGATTTCAACTATTTCTTCAAAAGAGGATACTGCCATTAGTTTGCTCAAAAATCGGATAAAATACGAAAATTTAGAGGAACATTTCCAAGAAATAACGAAATTTGACGTCCCTTATTATGAAGAAAATCCTAATAAACCAGGAGAAAAAAAGCTGAAATACCGAAATTTATATAAGGGATATTTTTTCATTAAGATGAATATGGTTGACAAGGCTTGATTTGTGGTGCGTAATACCCAATATGTAACAGGACTTGTCGGGTCTCATGGTAGAGGAACAAAACCAACACCAATTTCACCGCGTCAATTTGAAAGAATGAGAAAAAAATGAGATCAACAAATTCTTAATTTTCAACAAACAAACGACGGCACAATTAATTGAGAAATCGGTGATTGAGTGAAAGTAACCCATGGCCCTTTTTCTGATGATTTTGGGAAAATCATCGAGATGAATGTAACTAAAACCCTAATAACCGTCGAGCTTGAAAGTGTTTTTGGTCGCCGAACTCCAGCAACTTTCGAGTATAAAAATCTAAAAAAAGTTGATAAATAGCTAAAATATATTGAATTATTTTAATAAAAAAAAACCAGAAATTTTCAAAATTAAGAAATTTCTGGTTTTTTATTGCTTTAATTGTATTATTATTTAGTTAAATGATATACTCAAATTATAATAAATATTAAATATAAAGGAAAATAAAATGAATATCAAACTAAAAAATGAAAAAGAAATAATTATTTTTTTAATATTTTCGTAGTAAAAAATTTAATATAAAACAAATAAAAGAAATTTAAAAAATCTTAGATATTAATAAAAACAATAAAATATTGTAAAGAAAATAAGAGTATAATTTATCAATTAACAAGATAAAATTAGAAATAAAACGAATTTTTATCAAGCAATATTATAAATTATGGCGGGTCAGACAGGATTTGAACCTGCGCGGGATTTAACTCCCCTAACGCGTTAGCAGTGCGTCCTCTTCAGCCTCTTGAGTACTGACCCATATTATATATTTTAAGTTTTATATTATAATTATAACATAACATAGAAAAAATAAAAATAAAAAATTAAAAAAAGTAGGTAAAATGAAAATTTTAGGAATCGAAACTTCACATGATGATGCATCAGTTGCACTTTTTAGCGAAAATAAAGTGGAAATTTTGTTAACAATTAGTCAATTTGAACTCCATGAACAATTTGGAGGAACAGTTCCTGAGCTTGCATCGCGAGAGCATTCGCGCAATTTAGCAATAATTTTAGAGAAATTATTAGGAAAAAATATCGATTTTTCCACTATTGATGCAATTGCATATACAAAAAATCCGGGATTGATAGGGCCTTTAAAAATTGGGTTTTTATTTGCCAGCGCGCTCTCGCTTTTTTTTAATAAGCCGTTAATTCCAATTGATCATCTTTTAGGGCATTTTTGGTCGGCTGCAATCGAAAACGACTTAGAATTCCCGGTATTATCCTTGTTGATTTCAGGGGGTCATACTCAATTAATTTTTGCTGAAAACAAAAATAATTTAGAAATTATTGGTTCGACAGTTGATGATGCTCTTGGTGAAATTTATGATAAAATTGGCCGAAGTTTGGGTTGTGGTTACCCCGGAGGACCTAAAATTGACTTAATTTGGCAACAAAATAATGTAAGAAATATGGAACTAATTGACTTTAGCCTGCCAAAAGTACTTGAAAATCCGTTAGATTTTTCTTTTAGCGGCCTTAAAACCCAAGTAATAAATTATACTAATAATTTAAAGGAAAATTATTTATTTTCGCAAAAAAAAGTTGTTGAAATTGCTGTTTCTTTTCAAAAAACAGTTATAAAATATTTAAAAAGGCAGCTTGATTTAGCACTTAAAACTAAAAAAAATGTAAAAACAATAACATTAGTAGGTGGGGTCGCGGCAAATTCAGAAATTCGGAAATTAATTAAAACATATGAAAATAAATATAAAGTGGTTATTCCAAAAAAAGAATTCTGTACTGATAATGGGGCAATGATAGCAAAAGCAGCTCAAATTTTTCTTAAATTTAATGAAGAAAAATAAATAAAATTAAAGAAAATATAACTAAAGTCCAAAAAAATAAAGCATACTTAAAAAAATTAGTATTCTGCTTTTTAAGTTCAAGATTTAGAATTGAATTATTTTTCATAGTTTGGCGAATTTGCTGGTAATAGTCAATTCTTTTTTCTCCAATTCAGACAGTGAGAATTCCGAGTGCTGAGATAAAATAAGGCAAAAATCAGGTATAAATTCTGTTTGCAAAGTTAAAAATATCCAATGTTATAGTTGTTTTTTCATTAAAAAAACTTTGAAAAATTAATTTTGTAATAACATCAACCGAACCAACTCCCCCTGGTGAGGGCGATAAATTATTTGAAATTTGCAGGATTGTAAATCCTGAAATAAATTTCAAATAATGTATAAAACTAAGGTTTTTTAGATTAAATCCTCCCTTTTCCATCGCTGTTATTAAAATAACAAAAGAAAAATTAAGAAAAAACAGTGGCAATTTATAAATTAAAAGAATTTTTGTTAATAAGGCTTTATTGGAAAGTATTTTAATAAAATGATTTTTAAAATTGTCAATTAAAAATTGAAAACGGTATTCAACTCTTTTTTTGTCCTCATTTTTTTAAAAAAATTGAGGTTTAAAAGCCAGACAAGCATTTTAATTAAGGAATATTGTAATTTTTTTCAAAGTGAAATTATTATAATTATCAACAAAACAAACACATTTAGAATAATATTTGTAATTAATCAAGTAAAAAAGGCAATTTTTTCCCAGGAATCAAAAACAAAAAGCTCAGGATAAAAAACAAAACCAACTGGTAAAAAAATAATAGCAATTAACAAATTAAAAACTTGATGAAGTAAAGCGTTGTAAGTCAAAGTCGCGCTAATATTTTTTAATGGGTATTGTTTTCGTTGCAAATACCAGTAATAACTTATTTCTCCCCCAAATGAAAATGGTGTGGAAAACTGCATAAAAAGGGCAATAAAAGTACCAATAAATAGGTGCCTAAATTTTGTTTTAATCCCTTGATTCTTAAAAATTTGCCGTAATTGAAAGGTTGTACTAATATTTCATAAAAGAAAATGGCCAAAAACTCCTAAGAAAACTAGTCGATTTTTCCTAGGTTTAAAGAAAAATTCGTAGAATTTTTCAAAAATTCTTGTTGTCGAGCCATCAGAGAAACTAGAATTATAGAAATTATAAAACAAAATTATTAAGATTACAATAATTGTTGTAATAAAACAAGAAAATTTAATTATATTTTTTTTCTGGTTTGTTTTTGTTAAAATTGAATCTTTATTTACAAGCCTTATTTTATCAATTAGAGAATTTTCGAGAAAAACAGCTTGTTTTTCGGTGTGATTTTTTGCTAAAAAATTAGTCGATAATGTGAGTTGTTTTTTTGGTTTAAAATAAGTTAGCGTGTAAAAATCCTTTTTTTTAAGATTAACTTTAAGATTTATAACATTTTTATCATTAGAAAAATTTTTAATTTTAAAGCCTTGAGGTTTAAATTCACCATCTTTTTCGGAAATAAGTAGATTTATGATATTATCAAGTTTTACTGGATCAATTTTTAACTTAAATTTGTGATGGAAGACATAGTTAATCTCGGTTTTGATTGTTTGGATTATCTCAAGAATATTTTGGTTATTTTTAAGATAAAAGTCAAAAACTTTTATATATCAAAGCACTGAAAAATGTGAACTTAGGCCAAAAACAGTTGATTTTTCAGCACTTTTTGGGATAAAATAAAAACTTTTTTCCATTATAATTACAATTTCTTGCTGTTCTTGTGATTGAATTTTGATAATTTCAGTTTCAGGATTTTCTGTATATTCACAAAAACTTTTAATTTTTGCATTAAAATTTTTTTGAACAAACTCAAAAATATAACTATCACTTTGTTTGCTAATTAAAAAATGTCTACCATTTTGTCAATTTTTTCGAAGGTAATCTAGAAATAATAGTTGTAAATCTTTTTCTTTTATGATATTAAAATTAAAATTTTTGCGAAAGCCAGCAAGAATTTTATTCTGTTTAAGTCAAAAAACTACATTTGTTTTGAATTTAGCGCTTGTTGTGATTTTTTTCCATATTATCGAATTATCGCTAATTTTTTTCATTATGTTTTCGATTGGAGCATTTTTTCTGATTGGCAGAAATTTAGCTGTTTTTAGGTCAAAGTTTCGCTTTAAAAAATTAGTTAAAAATGTCGATTCAGGTTCATAAAATTGATAGAATTTTTCTAACTTTTGCAAGTCTAAATTTATGCTTTTTTGGAATTCGATAATATCATTTCAATTAATTCTGAATTTTTTTGGTTTTTTAATTTGACTATTTTGGGATAAAAAAGGACATTTTTCGGCTTTGTTAATTAATTTTTCGTCATCAGCGCTTAAAAAGGTCAAATTTTTTTTGAAAAATGACAAAATTGCAAGACTTGAATTTTTATCTGTTAAATTAACTTCAATATTAATAAAAAAATCAAAATCATTGTTAATAAAATAATGGTGGGCAAGTTTTTGGGAATAACCTCAGCTTTCATCAAAAATTTCAACTTTTATTTCAGAATTATGTGCTAAAATATTATAAAAAATTAAACCAAAAGCAATTCCAAAATTATTATCACTGTTATTTATAAGAATTTTTTTCAAATTATTTTGCTTTAAAAACTCTGCTATCACTAATCCAATACTAGAAATGTAACTTTCGTTAATTGAATTTGACTGGTTTGAAATAAAACCAATAATTTTTGAATTAGTTATCTCAAGCGGAAAATCTTGATTAAAAAAAATAAATTTTTGTTCTTCAAAAGTAGTTTTGGCACTAATTTGACCTAGTTTCATATTGAACTATTTTTGGTTTTCGCGTTGGGATGAAAAAAGATCAAAATTATCTACCTGTGAATTTTGGTCTTCATGACTAAAAAGATCAAATTCTTGAAATTTTGGTAAATCTTTTGCCGATCTTAGTTTAAAATAATCAAAAAACCTTGAAGTTACCCCATAAAGCGTCGGATTTCCGGGTGTTGAAGCCGTCCCTAATTCTTCGATAATTCCCTTTGCTAATAAAGATCCGACAATGTAGTCCGAATTAATCCCGCCCCGAATTTGTGCGATTGTGCTGCGTGTTACTGGTTGTTTATATGCAATTATGGCTGCTACCTCGATTGATGAATTGCTCAGGCGGTATTTTCTTTCATTGCTGACAAAATCAATTATAAAGGGTTTTAGGTCTTTTGCGGTAACGAATTTGAAAATATCATCAAATTCAACCACTAAAATTCCGCGTTTTTGCCGGTTGAATTCAATGGCAAAGTCCTTTAAAAGTTTGCGCGCTTCACTAATTTTTGCTAATTTTAGACAGTTTTGTAATTGGAGTGATGAAACTCCTTTTTCCCCTTGGAGATATAAAATTGCCTCAATAATTCTAGTTTTCATCAAAACCTCCTTCAAAAACTAAAATTTCAGAAAATTGACTTTCTTGTTTTAAGTGCAACACCTGTTTTTTTGCCATTTCAAGTAGAGAAATCATCGTGATGACAAAATGTTTCATACTCGGTAGGTTAAAAAGTTCTTCAAAACTAAATTTGCCTTTTTTTTCTAAGATATTTTTGAGTCAAAGAGTTTGTTTATCAGCGCTGACCTCTACTTGTTTTGTGCTAATTTTTAAACGATTTTTTGCCCTTATTCGATCAAACATTAGTTTTAAAACCTTCGATAAAATTAGTTGGGATGAATGTCCATCGAGTTTGTTAGGGTTATGCGGCCTGCGAAAATCACTATAATTTGAGGTGCTTTTCTCAAAATAGTCATTTCGATGCTCTTGTTGCTCCTTTAACATTTTGGTAATATTTTTAATTTGTTGGTAGTCCGAAAGGAGTGCTAAAAATTCAAGTTGGTCCTGTTTAGTTTCAGAATCTAATTCTTCTTGTTTATCAGATGCAAAAATAATTTTTGACTTTAAATGAACTAGAGTTGATGCAATTACTAAATACTCCCCAGCAATTTGAATACTTTTTTGCTTTAAATTATCAATGATATTTACATACTGACTAGCAAGTTCGACAAGATTAATATCAAGAATATTAATATTTTTTGACCTAACAAGATCAAGTAGTAAATCTAAAGGACCGGAAAAGTTGCCTAATTTAACATCAAATTTGCCATCAAAATTCATTATTTATCACCGCCATTATTCTGAAAAATTGCTTTTTTGGTAGTTAGAAATAGAGATTTGCCTGTCTGGGCAAAAACAGCGGCGGTTTTAATAGGTTTATGAAAAAAAATTTCAATATTTTGTACTTTTTTGCGATTCAGTTTATAAGAATTTTCATCAGAAAAATTAATTGAAACAGGAATTATTGCTAGTCCAGTCTGTTTTGTGGCGTTAAAAACGTTAACAGGGAAGTCAAAATTTGATTTTTTTTCATTTTTCTTACTAAAAACGATACCATAAATACGTTTTTCCCGGGCAGTTTTTAAGAAACTTCCTAATTCTGCGATGTTTTTCTTTGGATCTTCGGTCAAAAAAAGTGAATCCAAAATACCAAAAATTCATTTGTTTTTTCGATTAAAATACTGTTTTTCAAGTAAAAAAGTTGAAATAGGGTTTGTTTGGCCTTCGCCCTTTTCAGGATTTTCGAGAGCTGAGCATAAAACAAAATAATCAGCAAACGAATTATGGTTTGAAATTATAACTGCAGCAGTTTTTGGTAAATTTTCATAGCCAAAAACTTTTATTTTAAGTCGAAAAAGCTTTAAAATAAATTTTGAGTATTTTAAAATTAAATTATTTCGATATTCAGGCGCAAATTCGACTTTTTTTTTAGTGTATTTTTTTCAAACAGACCGTATTTTACGTAATTTTAGCAATCAAAACAATGAAAAAAGAACTATTCGTAATTTTATTATCATTTTTTTTCGTTCTTAAAAATTTTTATACTTTTTTATTTATTTTTTTAATTTTTGTGGGCTGTTGAAATTAAAAACTAAATTTTTAAATTATTATATCATAGAAAAAAATTATAAATTAAAAAAATTTTTAAAAAATTATATTGAACCCAAAAAATACTATAAAAACAAGTGTTTTTTAAAAATTAATAAAAATTTTTCGGCTTTAATAAACGCCCAAAATTATTTTCGATAATATAGGTTAAACAAATTTTTTATTCATATACAAAGTAAGGAAGAAAAATTTTAAGAAATTTTCTTCTTTTTTAAGGCGTTTAAGTTATAATACAATTTTAACAAAAAATAAGAGGAGAAAATTGAAGAAGAAACTTTTATTACCTTTTTGCACTATTGCAACTTTTATTACCGGAATTCCTTTAATTGTTAGTGCTGCTTGTAGTGAAAACGCTACTCAGGTTACAAAAAATACTCAAAAAATAACTGAAAATAGCGCTCAAGTTAAAGAAAATTCTGAAAAGATTAGGGAAGAATATTTTTCTGTAGTTGAGAAATATTCGGATACCTTAAATGATTTCCAAGCAAAAATAGACAAAATCCGTAAAACTAATCCAAAAAGTGATACAGATGAAATCGCTATAATTATTAGCGAAGCCCAAGCCAAAATTGATCCCCTAATTGATCAGGTCAATTATCTTTTTAAAAAATTGCATGAATTAGAAAAAAAAGAAAATTCAAAACTTAAAACTGTAAAAATTTTTCATACAAACGACGAACACGGTCGCTTAGAATATGATGATAACAAACACAATAATTATTCAGGGATGGATAAAACGGGACAGTACTTGAAAAAATTTAACAAGGATTTACTTTTATCTGCCGGAGATTTAATTCAAGGACTTCCACTTTCGGATACAGATAAAGGTAAGACAATTGCAAAAATTGCCAAATATATAGGCTATGATTCAGTTGCGATTGGAAACCATGAATTCGACTATGGAATTAGACACATTCTTGATCTTGCCGCCGAGGGAAACAAAGATGAATTTAGCCGAAAAATGCCTTTTATTTCCGCTAATGTTTACTGAAGACAACCTTCAGAAGAGGAACTTAAAAATTTAGAATCTACAGATGAAAGAGCCATAAAACCAGCTGAATTTAAACAAGGGAAGCGAGTTTTCCAACCTTATATAATAAAGGAATTAGAAAATGGTCTAAAAGTTGCAGTTATCGGGCTGACAACTCCAGATACAAAAATTACTTCCCACCCAAAAAATTCTTTTTGAGTTGAATTTACCGATCCAGTACCTGAAACCCAAAAGGTAATTAAGGAGATTCAGGAAAAAGATCCTTCAATTTCCTTTATAATTGCTACAACGCACCTAGGTGTTGGGCGCACAGAACATAAATGAACTTCAGATTATCTTGCAGAACAAACCGGAAATGGCCTTGATTTAGTCATCGATGGGCATTCGCATACAAAAATCGAAATTCACAAACCCAAAGAAGATAAAAAAGTTTGGGTAACCCAAACTGAGGCCTATGCAAAATGGCTCGGGGACATTGATTTAGTTTTTGATACTGAAACTGGCGAGATAGTAAAAATTGTACAATCTTTAAGAGATATTAACCAAATCAATATTGTAACCAGAGATTTATCAGAACATTATATCAAAAAACTTCATAAAGTTTATGATGTAGAAAATGATGTAAAAGTATTTAATTCGCCTGGTGTTTTTGAACATGTTCAATCAATTGAGATCAACAAAACTCCTTACTGAATTGGACGGGTAAAACCAACTTCATTAGGGGTAATGACAGCAGATGCCATTGCTTGGGAATATGCAAAAAGTTCAAAAGAACAAGTACAAAGTACGAAAAATGAAATTGCAACACTTGATAATTCCTTAGGACTTATAAACGGTGGTAGTCTTAGAACAGATCTAAAAAGTGGTGAAATCAAAAGAGGAGATGTTTTAGGGGTTAGTCCTTTTGGGAATAGGATTGTAACTATTAAACTAAAAGGAGATACACTTAAAAAAACTCTCGAATACGGACTTTCTATGGGGAAACAAGGCGCATTTGCCCAACTATCTTCAAATATTTCCTATAAAGTCAAAGTTGAAAAAGGGACTGATCCGAAAACCAAAATAGAATCCTGGGTTTGAAAACCAGATACAACATCCTTTAAAATTAATAACAAGCCGATTGATGATAACAAATTTTACTATTTAAGCACAAATGATTATCTTTCAGCGGGCGGGGACGGCTATCAAATGTTAAATCTAGGTAAAAACAGGGATATTGAAAAAGTTTATGAGGGAGTTCAATATATTGATTCTTTAATTAAATATGGTCAATATTTGGACAAATTAACTAAAGATTCAAGTCAAAAAGATCTATTTGCCCACACATTCCAAGAATATTTAAGTTCTGATTTTACAAAAAATCAACAAGTTGAGATTCCTCAAGAAGCTCTAACGAAAAGCTAAAGTCAATCTTAATTATTTTAATTTTTTTAAAAAGACACACTTTTGAGTGTGTTTTTTTATTTTTTTACCTTTTTTTGCAAAAAAAAAAAAAAAAAAAGGTTAAAATTAAAAAGAAAAAACTAGAGATTGATATGAAAAAGATTAAAAATTTTTTATTTTTAGCAATAATTCCCGCTTTTTTCTTTTTAATTTCTTGTAAAAATGATAAAGTGTCGGAAAAACAAATAAGTAACGAAATCAAAGAAACCAAAAAAGAAGAAAAAAACGAAAATATTGATTCAAAAACACAAAAAAAACAAGTAGAGGTTCTTCCTGATAAAAGCCAAGCAAATCCTAATAATAGCTTGCAATTACCAGATGTGTTTCAGCTTCCTCAATTTGCAACTAAGAATTTAAAGGCAAACGAATATCCGTTATTTGCTAAAAAATATAAAGCAGTTGATCCTCAAATTTTGTATAAGGAACTGTACGATCGAACATTTTCAGTAAAATTTGGCATAACATTAGCTAAAGGTGTTAAACTTTATGGTGAACCCGAGGAGAATAAGTTTTTAGCAACTGAAAATGGGACTATTTGACTGTTAGATTATCATAAAAAAGATGAAAATAATTACAAATTATTTTTTGCGACAAATCTGCATGTTGCCTCGCATTTATCCAATACTTTAGATGAAAATCTTGGAAAAAAACTAAATTATGAAGACCCAAGTAAGGATAAAGCAACTTCTATTTCACTAGGAAAATCAATTCAAGCTCCCCAAATTTTCGCAAGCCATAATAATAATTATGATTTTTCGACTAATAAAAATAATCAAGCTAAATTTTATGCCTCAGATGAAAATTTTACAAATGCAAACCGTTCAGGTTTATCAGCTAATTCTACTATAAAAACAACAGCTTTTTCAGCGCCTAAATTAATTTTTGCTGGCTATGATTTTATTAATAGAGATTATATAAAACCCTTTCAAGATGATATAAAAAATAAATCAAAATTGCGACTTGAATATCTAAAATCACAAGTTGAACCAGAGGAAGATTTTACAGAAAGCAAAATTATCAAAAGCAGCTTAGAAAAAGACGAATTTATTCCTTTATATACAGATTTTGCTGTTTTTGAATTAGAAGTTAATTTGGCAAACGCCGATGAAACGCTTAAAGATTGGATAAAAAAAGCAATGGCTGCGTTAGATTCTTATCTAAAACGAAATAAACAAGCTGATCTTCCTAATCAAGATAAAAAAATTTCTTTTTATATGCCAACAATTGATTATGTTACAGCTTCAAAAATGCATGAAAACAAAGAGTTTTTAACTAATTCCAAAAACGTTTATGTTCTGGGCTATCCTGGACTTGATGGTGGAAATTCAGTGCTTACTTGAAATAATCCCATTGAGAGAAACGATAAAACAATGCAATCTTATCATCGATCTCCTGAAAATGCAAACACGTTTGCTATCTCCACTAATGATTATGAAGGGAAAATGTTAAGTTTTAACCTTAACCCATATACAAAAGTTTTTCATCGCCTATTAGGTGATTATTATGGGTTTAATCAGAATATCAAATTTTCCTCCCTTTATTTTGGGGCTTCTGGTTCGCTTGTTTATAACGAATTTGGTCAAATGATTGGGGTTTATAGCGGAGTAGCACTAAGCTCTAACAGGTGGGATTTATTAGCCAGAGCTTCATATACACCATTTTTACTTTCAAAAGATCTTAGCGATGGCGAGAAAACTATCAAGGCTTACAATTTAATTGATGGTTCTAACCTACAAAAGTTCCCGAGTCAAACTCGATCTTATAGACAAAATTTAAAGGAAATTTATCCAAATGGCTTTGAAAATGGCGATCGTAAGACCGCTTTGTTTCCTGATGGAATTTAAGAAAAATTAACCAAATTACTAAAAAAAGGAAAAAATTAGGAAAAAAGCATTATTTTTATTATTTTTTAATAATTTTTCTTTTTTTTCTTAATCTAGTGAAACTACCTGATCAAATTCAGCAAAAACTTCTGAATCAAAGTGATGGGTAATGAAAATTAATGTTAAATTTTTATCCGCAATAAGTTCAGATATGATTTTTACATAACTTTCTTTGTCTAAGTTTGAAAGACCTTCGTCAATTATTAAAATTTCTTTTGGAGAATAAAGTGAGCGTGCAAGGTGGATTTTTTGGATTTGCCCAGTGGAAAAATTATCAACATCAGAATCAATTTTCTTGTCTAAATCAAGGTTTTCAAAATTTACCTTTTCTAATAACGGCCTAATCTCATCTTTTGTTTTCGGTTCCAAAAGCGAAATATTTTCTAGAGTTGATGCATTAATTAAGTCTGAATTGTTGTATACATAATTAATATGGTTATTTATAGAATCAGGATTTATTTTTTTTATATCGTATTTGTTATTTATTAAAATTTGACCTTCAAATTCCTTCTCAATGCCTAATAAAATCCTTGAAAATGTGGACTTTCCAGACCCGTTAGCTCCTTTTAGTAAATATTTTTTACCTTTTTGAACTTCTAAATTTAAATTATTAAATAAAACTCTATCTTCCAATTTATAGTTTAAATTTTTAATACTAATTAAAGAAAAAGTTCCATCTAAATCTTGTAATTGATTTTCAGAATTTTCTACTTTAAATACAAGATCTTGTTTGAAAGACTTAATATTTTTTCAACTTGCTATTAAATTAGGAAATGAATCAAAAAGTTCTTCTATGTTGGAAAAGAAAGAATCAAAACATAGTTGTACTAAACCTACTAAAGAAATATTTGCAAATATTACTTCATTATCTATATTGTTATGAGAATCTCAAAGAGAAAATACAACTATCGATATAGTAAATAAAAACGAAAATAATTTGCTTGTATTCTTATTTACAAAAGAAATAAAAGTTGATAATTTTGAATATTTTTTCTCGTATGTTAAAAGACTTTGATATCTTATATCTATAACATCTTCTAATTTATTAGTTTTATTTAAAACGTATAAAGTTGGTAAATTTTTTAAAAAATCACTTAAAGACGAATTAAATTCTGATTGTTTTTTCAATTTTGTATCCAATAAAGCACTTAATTTTTTGGATAAAAATAATGTATATAAAAAGAAAATTGATAATATTAAAATAGTAACTAAACCTAAGATTCAAGAAAAGTAAAATATAATTCCTAAAGTTATTCCAATAATAGAAATAATTTTGATAATTTTAAACAATTCAGAATAAAAAGTAGAAATAATAGTCTCGGTGGTATTGTTTATTTGTGAATAGTAATAACCAGGTGATTTTTCATTATACTGTTTAAATGTTGCTTTTAGTAAGAAAGACTGGAATTGCTTAAAAAGCTTCATTTTATGATGAATTAAAAAACCTTTAAAATAACCAGTATTTATTATTTCAAAAAATCTTAAAATTAATGAAGTTAAAAGGTAAGATATACTTCAAAACAAAAGAAAAAACCAATTTTCATTGATAATAGAATAAAAAATAAAATAAGGTGAAATAATACTAAAAACATTAAAAGCAATAGTAAATGTTACATTAATTCAGTTTCAAATAATAAATCAAAAATGTCTTGGTGGTTGGTTCATTGCTTTTTCTACAATTCAATAATTTCATCAAATAAATGCTTAATTTCTTTTGGAATATGATGGCTTACGATAAAAACTGTTTTATTTTTCTGTGATAAAAAATCTTTATAAATTTTTAAAACATCATCTTTATATATATTATCAAATGCTTCATCCAAACAAATAATATTTAAATCTTGGTATTCTAATCTTGCAAGTGCAATTTTCTGTTTTTCACCTTCAGATAAAACAGAATTATTTATTTCTTTATTTAAATCTGAAAATTCTAAAATTCCATATTTATTAACCAAAAATTCTAATTTTTTTTTGTTTAAATTCTTATCTCACAAACTTATATTATTCTCTAAAGTATCTTGAAAAATAACATTTTCATTTGTAAGTAAAGCTATATTTTTTCTTAAACTTTCATCTGAAATACTTTTGTATTCTAATTTTTTGTTTATTAGTATTTGACCTTCATAATTAGTGATTAAACCAGAAATTAATTTCAAAAGTGTGGATTTTCCTCTTCCTGAAGGTGATATTATTCCATATTTTTTCGTTGTTAAAAATTCCAGGTTTAAATTTTGAAAAACCATTTCATTTTCATTGTACTTAAAATTTAAATTTTTAATTGAAATGCTTTTTATTTCCTCATTTAATTCTATTTTTGTAGAAGAATTTACTTCTTGTGGAGTAATAAAAATTTCTAAATAAGGTGTAAGAGTTTTAAAGATTAAAGTAAAAGAAAAAACTGAAGAAATTGAAAAAATAAAACTAGTAGTTAAAGAAAATAAACTAATAAAGGATTCTCAAGGAAATGTTTTAGTATATGTTAGAACTGATAAAGTAATTAATGAACTAAATAAGAAAACTGAAAAAATAATTTCCAAAAAATATTGATTGTAATAAAACTGTTTAAGTAATTTAAATTCTTTTGTATATTTATCTAAAACTTGATTTTTTAAGAAGGTTTTAAAAATTTTTCTTTTATTGAAAAAGTAAAATAGTTTGAATAAACTAAAAAATTTGATTTGTTTTTTTGCATTTAAACTTAATATTTTTTCCAATTTTTCTTGTAATTTGTTTAAAACTGAAGAAAACTTTATTAATATAATAATAGAAATAATCAAAGCAACAGCGCAATGTAAAATAATTATTCAAATATTTACTTCTGTCAAAAACAAAAATAAAATAGTAATAGGAATATTAAAAATTGATGAAAAAAGAATAGAATAAATTAATTCATTCATTGAAAAAGCAACTGATAAATTTACATTGTACTTAGAAATATATGAAGTTTTGTTTTCTAAAATATAATCATAAGATTCTTTTGCAATTTTGTTAGTTAAAAAATTAATATTTTTTCTTTTGCTATTGTATAAAACATTATTTGTTTTAAAAATTAATATTAATTCAATGATAAAAAACAAAGCAAAAGATCCAGCTGAAGTACAAATTCAAGTTATAAATTCTGGATTTTGAATTTCTATTTGGTTTTTTATAAATTTTATTAAATAAGAATACGTAAATAAATGAAGATTTAAAAAAGAATACAATAAAAACTTAAGAAAAAAAATAAAAATATTAGATGGTTTATTTAAATTAACAAAATAGTTTATGATACTAAAAAGTTTCATAATTTCCTGAATGCTTTGATTTTATAAATAAATTAATATTAAAAAAATAACAATTAAGTTATTTTTTTAATATAGAAGTTTATAAGTATTTATATGTAATTATTTTATTTTGATTGTAATTGAACCATCATCGTGCTCTGTAATTGTAATTTTTCTTTTCATATTATTCCTTTATTTTGTACTTCTACAATGAATATTATACTACTTTAATTTTTCATCAATCAAATTTCTATTTAAAAATTTTATTAAATAAGTTACTAAAAAAAGTAATTAAATCATCAATTAATAATTGTTATTTTGGTAAAATTATAAAATTATAAAAATATGTAAAGGATGAAGATGAAAATGTTAAAATCAGAATTCAAAGTTGTAGAAAAATTCAGCTCCATTTTAGGACTTAAAAATCAAACAGATGGATCTGTTCCTTTATATAAAAAAGACAAAAATGGTTATCAAGCTACAAAACCTGATGGATACTATTTTTATGATGGTGTTATTTTTATTTTAGATGCAAAAAAAGAGAATGCTAAATTTCAAAATCAATTATTTGATTATATGGAATTAGAAAAACACCAAGATATTATAGGATTTCAATATAATGGAAAAGATTTAAATGTTTATGTTAGAAATGGAAAAAAAGGTAAATTTAAACTTTTACATGAAGAAAAAGAACTTCAAAACCATACATATTACAAAGAAAAATACTTTAAAAATTCTAAAGAAAATAATGAAGAGTTAATAAATCGATTTGCAAAACAACTAGCAAATGCTTTTAGAGAAGCTAAAATTGATAAACAAATGACTGTTCCATTTATTGGTATAGTTATGTTAGCTTACAAATATAGCAATACAAAAAAAAGCATAGAGTTTAACAGAAATTCTACTTCTGCTTTATTAGATAGTATTAAAAATGCTTCTATTGATCAAATTCCTGATTCTGATAATAATACTAATTTAAAATCTAAGCTTCAAAATTTACAAAATTATTTATACAATAGCACATTTAAAACTGTTGATATTTTTGAGTTAAATAATATTGTTGAACTTATTTCAAATGTTTATAACCTTATAAATATTAGTCATAAAAATTATAAAGGTCATGACATAATGAATGCTTTTTTAAAAGTGTTTAGAAAATGAAACTCGGCAGATGCAAAAGAAAAAGGTGAAGTATTTACTCCTGATCATATTGCGCAGTTGATGTATGATTTAATACAAGTAGATGCTATGAATGATGTTGTTTTAGATCCTACATGTGGATCTGGTACATTTTTAACTAATGCAATGGCGAATATGTTTCAAGATGTTTATTCTTTTTTTAAAAATAAAAAATTAAGCAAAGAAAAAGAAGAACAATATTCTAATCAAGCATGTAAAGATATTAAAAATAATAAATTAATAGGTATTGAATTAAATGAATTTAATGCTACTTTAGCTGGAATTAATATGCTTTTACATGGAGATGGAAGTAGTAATATAATTCAAAAGGATTGTTTTAAAGAATTACCTCTTTTAAAAGATAAATATTCTAAAGTTTTAATGAATCCTCCTTTTAGTCAAAAAGAATCAGAACTTAAATTTGTTTATGTGACTCTTGAAAATTTAAAGGAAAAAGGGAAAATTGCTGCTATTGTACCTAAATCTTCTTTAAATGGAAGGGTTAAAGCAAATGTAGAATATTTAAAAAGGATTTTTATGATGGCTAAGGTAAGTCATATAATTTCTTTACCAAGAGATGTATTTCAACCTAATGCAGCAGTAAATACTTCAATTATTGTTCTAGAAAAATATAGTCAAGAAAAAATTAAGAAAATTCAAAAATTAGCCTCAAAAAAGAAGGAAATTGAAGAACATACACAAAATATTTTCTTAATAGATTTTAGTGATGATGGTTTTGTTTATGCTAATGAAAGAAGATATAAAACTGATAAATTTGCTTTAAAAATAAAGGAATTACAAAAAATTTTAAAAGGACAATTTTCTCCTTTACAGGCTTTAGAACGTAATTTAAGATTTGATGAAGAACTTTCTTTTGAAAGATTTAATACTAATAGAACTTTTGATATTGAAGAATCTGTTTTTAAAAAGTATATGAAAGAAAATTTTGCAAGTAAAGTACTCTCTGGAATAGAAAATCAAGTAATTTTAAAGAAAAAAAATTTATCTAAGTACAAAAATATAAAATTTAAATTTTTTGCTATTGATAAAATTTTAGATTTTATTTCTAAAGGAAAACAAAGGCAATCTATAGATAGAAAATTAGAAAATAAATTTGAAAAAGGAATACCAATTATAATTGCTAAAAAAGATAATAATGGAGTTGGTGGTTTACTAGAAAATCATTTAGTAGAAGAAGTTTTTCAAGATAAATTCTGTATTATTAATGGAGGTGACGGCGGCGGAGGTAAAACTTATTATTGTGATTTTAAATTTGGCGCTACCTCTTTTGTAAATATTTGTGATTTAAAAGAAAAATATAGAAATATTTTTAATCAATTTCCTTTATCTAAATTCTATTTAGCCATTGTTATTAGTGAAAGATTATTCAAATCTATTGGGCATGGAAGAGTACAAAAAAATCAAATTCCTTCTATTCAAATAAAATTACCGATAGATCAAAATAATCAAATTCATACTGAATATATGAATGACTTTATTTCTAATTTAGATTTAAAAAATAAGCTTTACTATGAATAAATTTGTAATATATTAATGTTAATTTTTCTTAGTTTATATTTATGAAGATACTAAAAAAATGAAATTAATCGAATTTCACCCGAGTTTCCCACTTTGATGAGATAATTTTAAAAAAGTGTCCGGTTTTCCGCGCTTTTTTAAGTTTTTTGCCAAAAGTTAATTACCTATTTTTTTACTGATTTATTAAGATATTAAAGTAGAAATCATACCTATTTCAAATATTGGGATCACTAGGAACACCATCGCGATTTTTAAATATCATTTGCTGATCTAAAGTGTTAAATTCAACCCTTTGCCTTAATTTTTGCAACATCGTTACTAAACCAACTTCAGTTAATTGACTGTTTGCAAATAACTTGTTATCACTAATATGTTTGTTGATTTTAAAAATTATAGTTTTTAAAATAACTAATGAGATAAAGCACAAAAATGTATGAGCTAGGATATGCTCATCTATTCTTAAAAATACAGGAAAAAATATTATATAAAATTTTTTTAAAATGTAATTAATTTTAATTTATTACGTTTTTTTATTTTTTTTGGTATTTTTTAAAGAATTTAAGAAATAAATTTGTCAAAAAACTCAAAGAACACAACGAAGTTTAAAGTTAATTTGCAATTATGTAATTTAAAATTTACCACCAAATTTTTTGAGTAAAATCTAAGTAACATTTTAATATAAAAAAATAAAAACCGCTTTTTCATTTTTAAAGCCTTTTGAACTAAAATTATATGTAATTTTAAACATTTAGGTTAATAACTTGATCAAAAAGATTTAGATTTTCATTATTTAAATGATGAGTTATCAAAATTATTGTTAAATCCTTATTTTCAAGTAATTTAAGTAGAATTTTATCATAATTTTCTTTATCTAAATTCGAAAGCCCCTCGTCAATTATGAGAATTTCTTTTGGAGAATAAAGCGAGCGTGCGAGGTGAATTTTTTGGATTTGACCTGTTGATAAGCTATTATTTTCGTCTAGAGAATCCTGTAAACTAAAATTTTGAAGGTTTATATTTTCTAAAATTTCTTTTGGATTCTTATTTTTTTCAGGCTCTAGCAGCGAAATATTTTCTAAAATAGTTCCGTAAATAATACCTGGGTTATTATAGACATAATTAATGTGATTATTTAAAGAAAAAGGGGAAAGATCTTTGATATCAAAATGATTATTCACTATTATTTTCCCTTGAAATTCTTTTTCAACTCCTAATAAAATTCGGGCTAAGGTAGATTTTCCAGAACCATTTACTCCTTGAATTATGTATTTTTTCCCTTTTTCAATTTTAAAAGTTAGGTTATTAAACAATTTTCTATCGGGTAGATAAAAGTTTAAATTCTCAATTAAAATTGAAGAAATTTCTCCTTCTAAATTTTGTAAATTTTCTTCTAAATTTTCAACTTTAAGTTTGTTTTTTTGCTCAAAATTTTTAATATTTTTTCATCCCGAAATTATTGCTGGGTAGTTATTAAAAAGTGTTTTTGCATTTGCAAAAAACTCACTAAACGATAATTGCACTAAAACAATTAAAGATATATTTGCAAAAACAATTTCAGAGCTATTATTATTTTTATAATAAAGTGTCCAAAATGCAATTCCAATTGTGATTATTGCGGAGAAAAAATTATTGGAATATTCATTAAAAAATGAAATTAAGTCGGAAAATATACCATATTTTTCTCTAGTTATTCAATTTTTCTTGTTTCTTTTATTAATTATAAATTCGAATTTATCATCAGAATTTAAGGTTTTTAATTGCGGCAAAGTTAAAAGATAAGTGCTTAAAGAATTGTTAAAATCCGAAATTGCTTGCAATTTTGCGGATTGAAGTTTGGTTAATTTTTTAGATAGTAAAGAAGTTGTAATTACAAAAAAGGTTATAACACCGACAATAATTAACGCTAAAATCCAGTTTATATAAAAAAATAAACCTAAAGTCATCAAAATTATGGAAAGAGTTTGCAAAAAGGACAATAAATTTGCATAAAATTGTGAAACGCTTTTTTCTATTGTATTTTCAATTTCCGAATAGTAAAACCCACTTGAATTTTCGTTATATTTTTTGTAAGTCGTTTTTTCCAAAAAATTTGTTATTTTTTCGGCAAGTTTCATCTTATGAAAGATCAAAAACCCTTTAAAATATGCTTGATTCATAAAATCTAAAAAGATATTAAAAATTCTAACCCCTAAAAAAGATGTTGTGGCTACCCAAAAAAAAGTTAAATTTTCATTTAGAATAAAAGTAAAAATAAAATAAGGAGCAACAATGAGATAAATTTTAAAAAAAATCGTAAAAATCAAATATAATCAATTTCAAAGGATAAATTTGAAATGTTTTGTAGATTTTACCATAAATTCCTCCTTAAATTTCAATTATTTGGTCAAACATCGGTTTTATTTTTTCAGGAATGTGGTGACTTGCGATAAAAATTGTTTTATTCGGTTTTGAAAGTAAATCACTGTAAATTTCAAAAGCATCTTCCTTGAAAATGTTATCAAGAGCTTCATCTAAACATCAAATATCTAAATTTTTGTACTCTAATCTGGCCAATGCAACTTTTTGTTTTTCGCCCTCAGATAAATTTTTTGAGCTAATTTCAGTTTCTGGTTTTGAAAAATTATCAATTTTATACTTTTTTATTAAAGAATTTAGCAAATCTAAATCGGGATTTTTATCTCATAAAGTTATGTTGTTTGCCAAAGTGTCTTCGAAAATTATGTTTTCATTTGTTGTTAGTGCAATATGTTTTCTTAACTGTTTTGGTTCTAATTCCTTATATTCAATTGAATTATTAATTAAAATTTTACCTTCATAATTAGTTAAAACTCCGGAAATTAACTTTAAAAGTGATGATTTCCCTTTTCCTGAAGGTGAAATTATCGCATATTTTTTGTTTTTTTCAAAACTTAGGTTTAAATTTGAAAAAACGCGGGTTTCGGGGCTGTAACTAAAATTTAAATTTTGTAAATTTATTTCTGAAATTAATTCTTGCAAAACTATTTTTTTTTCATTTTTAGTATCTATTTTCTCGAAAATTTTATTAACATATGGATTTAATGCTTGTGCTGTTAATAAATAGGTGAAAAAACTTGAAAATCCTGTTACCATTACCAAATTCATACTAAACAAGGAAATAAATAAGGTAACATCGAATGTTTTATAATATGTTAAAATCGACAAAGTTATAGAATTACTAAGAACAAAAAATAAAAAACCGGAATTAAGTAAAAAAGTTTTATATTGAAAATTTTTCAGTAGACCAAATTCGCGGGAATATTTTTCCAATAATTGTGATTTAAGATATTTAGTAAAAACATTTCTTTTATTGAAAAAGTAAAACAAATTAAATAACCCGAATAATTTAATTTGTTTTCCGGCATAACTTTGAAAAAGTTGTTGGATTTTATTTTGTAATTTTGTAATTAACGGTGAAAATTTAAATAATAAAATCACACTTATGGTGGCACCAAGTGTCGAGTGTAAAATTAAAATTCAAGATTTAGTGCTTAGTAAAAAAATAAATATAGTGCTGGAGATAATATAAATAACACCCTTAAATAAATGGCTATAAATTGTCATACTAAGCGAATTTGTAAGATCTAAATTCAGATTGTAAAAAGATATATAAGTTTCCTTATTTTTTAATATTTCTTCGTATGTTTTTTTTCTTATATTTTCTGATAATCTATTGGTGTTTTTTTTAAAAATTTTAAAGGTGGTCTTATTTGAGTGATAAACATAGATAAGTTTAAAAATAATAAAAAAAACAAAAGAAAGGCTGCTAATTAAAAGTCACAAAATAAAATTTTTGTCTTGAATTGGCACCTTTTTTTTGACAAAGCCAAGGATAAAAGAGTAGGAATAAAAGTGTAAATTTAAGAGAGTCAAAAAAATAATTTGTAGTAAAAAAATTATGAAATTATTTTTTTTATCTTGTTTTAAAATTTGAATAGTATTTTGAAATAATTTCATTATTTTTCTTTATATTAAGGTTAAAAAAATTCATAAAAATATAAAAATAAAATTAAGAAACTATTTTCTAATATAAAAATTATATAATTTTTATATTAGAAAATTCTTCTGTTTGTAGTTGTTTTGAAAATTTAGTTTTTTTTAAAATTTGCATATTTTATGACTTTTATTGGGAAAAATTATATATTTATTTGTTTTTAGCAATTAATAAATATAAATTATAATGAACAACAAAAGGGTGATTGTGTGTGTGAATTATTAATTAACCTTATTTTCCGCCGTTTGTTGTTATAATTATTATAATAACAGTTTTTTCATTTGTCACCATAATTTGGTCTCCTTTCAGTTTTTATATTAAACATTATAATTATACTTTTTTTTAAAAAAAGTATAATTATTTTATAAGTAGTGGTGAATTTTCATCTTTAAATAATAAAAACTCTTATTTTTTGTTTGGAAACTCTGATGCTGTTTTTAAAAATTTACTATCAACTTCTTAAAATTAATATAAATGTAAATAATTTCATTTGCTAAAAAAATTTTTTAAAAAATGAAATTATTTACAGAAAACGTGGAATAATTTATGAAAATTTTCTTTTTTTCTGGGTTTTTTTAAATAATTTTATCTCTATTTGCTTATATAATTTAGTTTATGTCAAAATCTGAATTAAAGCCTTTTGTAAAATGGGTTGGTGGGAAAACTCAGTTAATTAATGTAATTTTGTCTTTGCTTCCCAAAAATTTTAATTCATATATCGAGCCTTTTTTAGGTGGTGGAGCTTTATTTTTAAAATTACAACCTGAAAATGCTATTGTTAATGATATAAATTCCGAATTAGTTAATTCCTGGAAGCAAATCAAAATTAATTTAGATACTTTAACAAAGCAGTTAGAAATTTATAAAAGTCTTCATTCTAAGGAGTTTTTTTACAAATTAAGGTCTGAAATTCCTGAAAATAGCATAAAAAAAGCAGCCAGATTTATTTATTTAAATAAAACCTGTTTTAACGGATTATACCGTGTGAATTCCAAAGGCGAATTTAATGTGCCTTTTAATAATGCAGAAATTATAAATTCTACTATATTTGATTTTAAAAATTTAAATAATATTTCTTCATTTTTAAATGAAAATTCTATAGAAATTTATAATAAAAATTATCTTGAAATTTTATCGCTAGCAAAAGAAAATGACTTTGTTTTTATAGACCCTCCGTATGATTCAGAAAACGATAATTCATTTACAAATTATGATAGAAATGGCTGGAAAAAACAAGATACATTGGAGCTTATTGATACTTTAAAAAAATTAAATGCTAAAAAAGTTAAGTGAATGTTTACAAATCATTCTACCTCTTTAGTTTTAAATAATTTAAAAGAATTTAGTATTTTTCAAATACCGGTTAACAGATTCATAAATTCTAATAGCCAGGATAGAATTCTGGCTGCAAATGAGGTAATTATTATAAATTATAAGGTAGATGACGGCGCATTAATTAACTATGAATTTGAAGTATTTTTTAAGTCTCTAAGAAATACTTCTTATATTTTAAAGGATTATGTTTCCTGAAATAAAATTAATAAAATAAGTCTTTCTTTAAAAGATTTAGAGATATTTGAGAAATTAAAATCAGATAATATTTTTGATTTTAATATAAAACTAAGAAGTGTTTTTAAGGAAAATGTCTCTATTTTTCAGTATCTGCCTTTGTTTCTAGCTAAAAAAGTTCAAAAAAATTCTTCATTTTTTTATATAGATGATGCTTTTAATGAAAAAAAATTTCAATGAGATAATTTTAATTCTTTATACGAATTTCTAAACCTAACAGGTTTGGTCAATCAAATATTTATAAATCCGGAAATCAAATCAATTTCTAATTATTTATTTGGAATCGAAGTAGGGTTATCAAGTAATGATAAAAAAAATAAAAGTGGTAAATTTATGGAATTTCAAGTGGAAAATTTATTAAAAAAATACCAAATTACTTATAAAAAGCAGGAAAAAATAACCGAATTAAAAAAACTTTTTGATTTTGTTTTTATGCTAAATCAAAAAGTTTTTGTAGTTGAGACAAATTTTTTTAATTCTTCTGGGTCAAAATTTAATTCGGAAATTGAAAGATTTAAAGCTTTAGCAGAAAAAGCAAAAAAATTTAATTTTGAATTTATTTGAATAACTGATGGTACAGGACTTCGTTTAGAGAAAGAAAAATTACGAAGTTTTTTCCATAATCATTTTCTTTTTAACTTATTTACATTTGAATTATTTCTAAAATCAGAGATAGCAAAACAAAATAAGCTTTAAATTTTTGTTTTAGTTTAATTATTCGGGCTTATTTTTGTGTATTTGAATTTGAATTATTAAATTTATAATCGGCCGGAATTTCTTTTACCCCGTTTTTAAATAAATTTGTTTTAAATTCGCTACCATAAATAGTTTCAAGAGCTTGTCGAAACGAAGTTTTTTGATCCTTACCTCCGCCATAAATTAAATCATATTGGGGAAGATTATATTTTCCATATAAACCCTTATAGTCAAATCCTTCCGATCTAAAAGCGACCGCAAGCCCTGTTTTTGCCGTCTGATTTGAAACAAAATAAATACCGACAAGTTCATTATTTTGATTCCGAATAGACGATCCTGAGGCCCCCCCATGTGGAGCAAAATGTCTAGGAATATAATAAAGTCCATAACCAAGATAAGCTTTTTGATTTAAAACATCGAGTTCGCCAAGGTCTTTGATTATTTTTTTCCCGTTTTCGATTACTTCTTTTTTTACCTGTTTTTTATGGACAGGATCAGCCATAATTGTCGATTTACTAAGTTCTTTGCCAACCTTTGGGACTGTAATAAAACCATCAGCAAGTCCAGGTTTATCAGCAAAACTACGATAACCAATATTTAAAGAAAAATAATTTCCTTTATTTGCATTATCTTGCGATTTTGATTCAGGATTATTCTCATCGCTGGCTAAATTATTATAAAAAGAAGACTCAGAATTCATTCAGAGAGAATATCCGATTTTTGAGTGATTATAATCATAGGAATCCTGATATTTATCAAGGAAAAAATCACCAGTTGCCTGCGGGTATCCGACAATAAAAAGTTGGTCAGTATTTTCTTTTTTGGAATTATCAGTTGTTGCTAATTTTGTATCCGCTTTTTCATAATTTTTAAGATAGGAAGTTTTTAAGAATTTGATATGATCTTCTTTTTTATTATAATAGTCATTGGTGATTGCTTTGATAAAGTCATTACGGGAAGAATATTGATCGGGAACTTTGAATTTGGAAAAATCAACTTCAAGGACAGCAAAATCAGCAAATTCTTCAATATCCTTATATTTTTCATTTTTTTTATCAGCTTCTGATAAAAAATCTTTTGGCGAAGTTGTCATAAAATCGGTTGCTCGATAGATGATTCTAATTCCAGGAATTCCATAACCATCAGGGGAGATATACTCAGCAGTTTTATTTTGAGGATTATCAGTTTTAGCATTTTGCTCTAAATTTTCTCGGGAAAAACTAGCTGTTAAATAAGATTCATCACTTGCCCCTTTTGCAGTTTTTAGTTTTGTTCTAATTCCAACTTCCGGTTTTAAAATAGTCATGCTAAAATGACTTGCATTTTTTTTATAAGATTCAACTACGTGATTATTTGTTCCAAAATATCATTTAGTTGGTTGCTGACTTGAATCAGTTGGAGGGGCAAAATCAAGAATTCACATTGTTCCCCGGCTTGTTTGCTGCATCGGGTTAGCCCCAATTCTTTGCCCTTCAAGAAAAGGTTTTATATATTCAGCTCCAACATCATCAATTGTTGCTGGCCAAGCAAAATAAACTGAATAAGTTTGTAGGGCTGCTTTTTTATATTTTTCATTTGGGATATAGCGGGCAAGTCCGCTTGCTTGATTCTCATTTCGGTTGATTAGATCTCATCAGGCTGGCCCTTTAGGAATTTCATCGCGATCTAAAAGTTTAAGACCTTCAACATTACCATTAGCATCATAGACTGGCATTGTAAAGCCTTTTTTTAGGGCATCTTCGTAGCTATCAAGTTTAAGTTCTTTTGCTTTTTCATTATATTTATTAATTTGTTCTTGATTTCTTTTTACTTCAGGGCGCCAAGATTTAATATCAAAATAAGGTAATCCAGAGATATATGCGAGTTGTTTTTCAAGAGTTTCCATGTATTTTTTTGCATCATATGTATATCTTTGATAATTATTTTTGGCAAAATATTGACTTCATTCATTATCAGAATCAGGTGCAAAACGTTTGCCATAATTAAAGTTAATTTCACTACTTCGTGATTTTCGAAATCCTGAAATTGGCACATCCTTTTCAAGGACAATTTCAGGATTTTTCTTTGAAGAAATTTTTAGATTAAAAATTAGGGCCCCTTCATTTAAACTAGTTTCAAAATCACTATTAAGATATTTTTTATTTAAAACTTTAATATCAATTAATTTTTGATCATCTTCATTTGGAGTTTCAAATTCAAGTCTGGAAAAATCATTACCAACTGATTCAATGGTTAAATTTTCAAAATTAGTAGACCCATCAATTTTTTTTAGAATAATTGGTAGTTTATCTAAATTTTCCTTGGAGATTTCTTGATCTTTTAGAATTGAAGGTGCAGGTTTTTGCTCTTTTTTGTCTAAATCTTGACCGTTTTGATCTAAAGAATCCTTATTTTCTTGTTGTTTTTGGCTAGAACAAGCAGCTGAGATCAAAAAAGGGAATGAAAAAATACTAGGAATTATCCAGTTTTTTGTTAGTAAAAGTTTAAAATTTGCCTTCTTTTTCATAATTATTACCTAATTAATTAAATTTAATCTGCGAAGTTGCTGACTGATCAACTTGAAATCCGGCTGAACTAAGCGAAGCAGCAAGCGCAGAATTGTTAGGGTCGACAATTATTCTTTGATCAGTAAAAATTTTTGTATCATCATGTTTTTGTCGACCATTTTCTAAAAGAATGCGGAGATTAGTTGCCCCTTGAGAAGTTAGAGTCCCATTTCCTGTAACTTTAATCCGTTTTGTTGCTGAATTATTTGCAAAGAAAATTTTTGGTTTTGGTCGCATCATCGGGTGGGTATCAAGGACATCAAACTGGGCATGATTTAGTTCATCAACTGGAATTTCAAAATTTTCTGAGTCATTATAAAGGCCAATTCGAGTTAGTCTTCTTGGTTTTGAATTTGTAGATTTTTGCTGATCAGAGAAAATTAGACCTTTAAGTGATTTCATTTTTTTGACCCTTGTAAGATCAAGTCCGGTTGGATAAGAATTCTCGGATTCTTTAATATCCGGACTTAGGCCAGGACCCCAGCTACCTTGGAAAACTTTTTCATTATTTCTAGTTCAGTAAGCCATTCTTAGACCATCATTTATCCTTTTATAATCCCCATTTCCTTGATAGTCACTATCATCAAAAGCTAATGAATTAAAAGTAATTCTAGTTGCAACTTTAGCTCCTGGAGCATAATCAAAACTAACATTATAATCGTTTGTATTATATCAGGCCGTGTTTTTTAGGGCTCAAGGATTAATTGCTCAGTCATCAGAAAGTGAATTTCCTTCGGTATAAATTGAAAGTTCATCAATTTTTTTATTTTCTAAAGCTAAAAGGGCGGAGGTATTTGTATTATCAAATAAAAGTTCAAGTTGGGGTAAATTTTCTGGGAGAGTTTCTAGAATATCCTTGAATTTCTGGTTTGCATCGTTTTTTCCAATATGAAAAAAACGATAAGAGGTGATTTGTTTTCCATCTTTTTTAAGATCTTCGATTAGTTTTTTTGTTTTTTTATACCCTGATTCATTTGAAAAATCAATTGTGATTACTATCCCTTTATCGCGAGCAGTTTGGGCAGTATTATCTGTATTTTTGGTCAGCTCGGCAATTTCGATTCCATCTGATTTAGATACAGAATATTTTGCATATTCTTGCGAAGAAGTAATATCTTTTTTAGTTCATCCTTCATAAGTTCCATCAAGAATTTGGCCCCCAGATCTTCATCAATAACTTCCATAACCAAAAGCTCGTCTGGTTTCATTATCTTTTTTATAGACTGAAGTTACTTGATTAATCAAAGGTGATCAAGAATTTGACCTTAGTGTACCTTCAGCATCAACGGAAATATTGGAATTATCCGGATTGATTGTAAATCCTTTTGAAAGATAGTCATCATTTTCTTTTGAATTTTTAACAAATTTAGAATAATCAAGATAATAAATTAACTTGGCATATTTAGTATTTTTTGCATCTTCTTTTAATTGTTTTGCTGCTTCTTGTTTTTTGATTGCCTCATTATATTTTAATTGTCAATCACGTAGTTTTATTTTATTTTCTTCGGTAAAAGTTTCTTTTCCTGAGCCATCAAATCCAGTTCTTGGGGGTCTTTCATTATAGATTTTTTGGACTTCTGCTTCAGCTTTACGGATTTCAATTTCGGCTTTGGCAAGATCAGATTCATATTTGCTTTTGATATCCGGATATTTATTATAACCTTCTTGGGTTAGAAAATCTCTTACTTTATCGCCATTTTCAAATAATTCCCGCCATTTTAAAAACATATTTTTATAATAATTTTCATAATTTTGGGCAACAACTGCAGCAACTTTATCATCGCCTTGAGCGATTGTATCAGCATAAATACTAAAAGCTGAGCCTTGAACGGAATTTTTAAGAGCCTGGGCTGCATTTTTTCTGTTTGCTTCCCGAATTTCAGGGGTAACTTCAATACTTAGAACTTCATCAACAACTTGGGCCTGGTAAGGTTTGCGATTAGCTAAGCCATTTTGGACATCATAAGTTGAATACTGGCGATTTGGTTTTTTCTTGACATAAGCTTTAACTTTTAGGCCTGATCAATCAAGGGTGACATATCCATATTCGGCATCAACACGTTTTGGTGTCTCAGTTTGGGTCTGTTCTGGATTTTGGCTTGTTTGCGTTTTTGGGGTAGTAATTAGATCAAAACTTTCTTTTTCAGCTTCTGGTTTTATTTCTTCTTTTTGGATTTGTTGTGGTTTTATGTCCTCTTTTTTTTCTTCAAGAGGTTTGATTAGATCCGCTTTTGGCTGACTTTTTTTAAGCGGGTCAAATTCTGAATTTGTTACAGGGGAATAAAAACTTAGATCATTTGGATCGTTTTTAGCAACACTTGAAGGAGCTTTGGAATTATAACTAATCTGTGAATTAAAGCGAAAAAAATTACTAAACTGGGGATTAGCAAAAAAACTCATTCCGGCTGCAATTACAGCAACTGTAAGTCCGGTAAGGACAATTTTTTTTCTTTTCGATAAATAAAACAGCATAATTTTCTCCTTTTTTTCTGTCAGCCGCTTAATTTTCCTTATTTATATTATATATTGAGATATAATTCTACCACAGATTCATAAAAATTTTTTTAATTTTTAAATTTTTTATGGTATAATTGAGATTTTTTAACTTAACCAGAAACAAAAATTTTTGCTATTTGGATAAGTTGCTTTTCATTTAAACTACTTATTATATAATATAAATAAAAAAATTTCTACTTTAAATTAAGAATAAATAAATTTTACCTGTAAAAAAAAAAAAAAAAAAAAGCAAAAAAAAAAAAAAAAAAACTTTTTTTATTTTCGCTTTCTGGTATAATTCAAAAACGCAATACATAGAGATAATAACTGCCGGTGTGGCTTAATTTGTTATTTGAATGTATCTTTCAGTATTGCCCCTTATTTTTTTAAAGAAAGGAGAGCAAAATTGAATAGTTTTCGTAAAAGAAAAGTTGAAATTGTCGCTGAAATTGATAGTTTATTAAAAAATTCTTCATCATTGGCAATCGTTGAATACCGCGGACTGACTGTTAATGAATTAGAACAATTACGTAAAGAATTTAAATCCGCGGGCGTTCTTTCAAAAGTTTATAAAAATCGGCTTTTTAAAATAGCTGCTGAAAACAACGGTTATTTAGATTTACAAACTGATTTAGTTGGTCCAAATTTATTCGCTTTTGGAACAACAGATGCAATAGCCCCAGCAAAAATAATTGCTAAAAATGCCAAAGAACAACCACTTTTAATTCTAAAAGGTGGAATTTATGACAATCAAGTTGTCAGCGCCGCAGAAAATGCATTAATTTCCGCGCTTCCAAGTTATACAGAAGCACTAACAATGTTAGCTTCTGGTCTTCAAAGTCCATTAAAACAACTCGCTTTTGGACTTAAATTATTAATCGATGAACAAAAAATAACTGCCTAGAAAGGGAAAAAATGGCTAAAATTACAAAAGAACAATTTATTGAATCATTAAAAGAAATGACCATTAAAGAAGTAATGGAATTTGTTGATGCACTTAAAGAAGAATTTGGAGTTGATCCATCAGCAGTTGCAGTAGCTGCAACTCCAGTTGCTACCGAAGAGGTAAAAACCGAAGTAAAATTAACACTCAAAGCTGCCGGACAACAAAAAGTTGCTGTAATTAAAGTAGTAAAAGATCTTTTAGGTCTAAGTCTAATGGATGCAAAAAAACTTGTTGATGCAGCCCCTTCAGTTCTCAAAGAGGCAATAAAACCTGAAGAAGCTGAAGAATATAAAGCAAAATTAGTCGCAGCGGGAGCAGAAGTTTCGATTGACTAATTTTTTCTTAGAAAAATTAGTTCTTAATTAAAATTCAAAAAGGTGTTTTAAACACCGTTTTTGTTTATTTTTTTATTTTTTTATTTTTCTATAAAAAAATATCCCAATAAAATTTTTCTTTAATTTTTTTGGATTAAATTATAAAAACATTTTTATTTTTTTACGTTTCTAATATAATTTAAAAACTTATTGAAAAAATGGTAAGAAGGGAAAAATGAATCACATATATAAATTAAAATCCTATGGAATTGGCACTGATCGTCGCTTTTATGGGGTTGCGAATAAAACCTTAGAAACTCCGGATTTTCTAGATCCGGTGCGTGAATCTTTTGATTGATTTTTGCATGTGGGGATTCCCGAAGCTTTTGATCGAATTTTTCCAATTGTTTCAGCAAATGGAAAATTAGAAATAAGTTTTCGCCGCGGTTCACTTCGGGTAGAAAAACCTGAAAATGAATATTTAGCGATCCGCGAGGCAAAAATTAAAGGTAAAACTTATTCTGCCAGAGTTTATGTAACCCTTGTCAAAGTTCATTCCGAAGATGGGGAAATGGAAGAACAGGAAATTTTACTAGCAGAATTCCCGTTTATGACTCAGGGCGGAACTTTCATAATCAATGGTTTTGAAAAAGTTGTTGTTTCTCAACTAATTCGTTCTCCAGGAGTTTGTTTTCGTGAGAATGTTAGAAATCAACAAGCAGATGACCTTTTTAATAAGGTAGAAATTATTCCCCAACTTGGTTCTTGAATGGAAATTTTCCATAAAGTTACTGGAAATCAAGTCGATACTGTTAAATTCAGAATCGATAAACATAAAAATATTCCATTATTATCATTTTTACGTGCAATCGGTTTTACAAATGAGACAGTAAGAAAATATTTTGGAAATTCCCCTGAACTTCTTGAATCAATCAGAAGACATAAACTAGAATCACTTGAAGAAAATTTAGAGCTAATTTATCGAATAGTCAGAAAAGATGATCGGATCACCGAAGAAGGTCTAAAAAATCTTATTCCTTCAATAATTTTTAATGAAAGACGTTATAATTTAGCTTCAACAGGCCGTTTTATGCTCAATGCCAAGCTAAACTTGGTCGAGCGAATTTCCCAGACTTACCTTGCCGAAGATTTAGTATCAAAAAAAAATAAAATTTTATTTAAAAAAGGGACTTATATCACAAGGCAGTTAGCCTTAGAAATTCAAGAAAAATTTAACAATGAAGAAATTCCTCTTTCCGAAATTGAAGGAGTTGATTCAACAATTTATGCCCGGCAACTTGAAATTACCCGTAATGAAAATTTATGGAAACGCTTTTATGTAGCAATTGTTAAAGTTTGACCAAATAAAAAATCAATGTTACAAGAAAGTGAGCCTGTAAATGTTATTGCAACTGATCCAAATTTGAATGAAAAAACCTTAGTTTTATCAGATATTATTGCAATTGTTTCTTATTATTTTAATTTATTAAGTAATTTAGGGAAAAGTGATGATCCAGATTCGCTTGTTAATAAACGGATAGTTAGTGTTGGCGAACTTTTACAAAATCAATTTTTGATTGCACTTACAAAAATTGAAAAGAATTCTAAGGAAAAAATTTCAACAAAATCGGATCTTTCGCAGTTAACAGTAAAATCAATTATTAATAATAAGCCAATTTATAATCAATTTAAAAATTTTTTCAACTCCTCAAAACTTTCGCAGTTTATGGACCAAATTAACCCGCTTGGGGAAATGGCAAGTAAAAGAAAAGTTACCTCACTTGGCCCTGGCGGTCTAAATCGTGATACTGCTCAATTTGAAGTCCGGGATGTTCATACAACCCATTATGGTAGAATTTGTCCAGTTGAGACTCCCGAGGGGCAAAATATAGGTCTAATTCTTAATTTTTCAGTTTTTTCGCGAATTAATCAATATGGTTTTATTATCACCCCTTATTATCAAGTAAAAAATCGCATTGTTGACTATTCAAAGGTTCACTGGCTAGCCGCATCGGAAGAATTTGATAAAAGTTTTGCACAATCAGGAGTTGAAATCGATCAAAATAATCGAATTATCCCTGATAAATTAACAGTTAGAAAAAATCAAACTTATCTTGTCCTTGATGCCGAACAAGTCAATTACATTGATGTTTCTTCAATGCAGATGACATCAATTTCTGCTTCCGCAATTCCCTTTTTAGAAAATAATGATGCAAATAGAGCGTTAATGGGTTCTAATATGCAGCGCCAGGCGGTGCCGTTAATTAAATCAGAAGCCCCACTTGTTGCTACCGGAATTGAAGAAGCTGTTGCCCGTTTTTCAGCAACAAATCTCCGCGCGTCTATTAGCGGAAAAGTTACTTATGTTGATGCAAAAAAAATCATCATTGATGATGGCGAAAAACCGGAGATTCATTACCTCCGTTATTTTGAAAAATCCAATCAAGAAACCTTAATTTTACAAAAACCAACCGTTAAAGTTGGTGATAAAGTCAAAAAAGGGCAGTTGATCTGCGATGGTCCTTCAACGGATAATGGCGAACTTGCCCTAGGTAAAAATGTTCTTGTCGCTTTTAGTACTTGATATGGTTATAATTATGAAGATGCAATTATAATTAGCGAAAAGCTCGTAAAAGACGATGTTTTTACCTCAATTCACATTCAAGAGCAAACAATTAAATTTCGTTCAACGAAAGCCGGAAATGATATTCTTACCGCCGAGATTCCCAATGCATCGGCTAAATCTCGTCTTCATTTAGATGCAAATGGAATTGTAATTGTTGGTTCAGAAGTTGATACTGGCGATATTTTAGTTGGCCGAACTTCTCCAAAAGGTGAAGATAATCCCACCGCTGAAGAAAAATTAATGGCAGCAATCTGAGGGAAAAAAGCGCTTGCCCAAAAAGATACTTCCCTCCGGGTTAAAAACGGCGAGGGCGGAACTGTAATAGATGTCCAGATTCTTTCCCGTGATCAAGGAGATAATCTCGAAGAAGGCGTTGGGATGCTAATAAAAATCTTGATTGCCCAAAAAAGAAAAATTAAAGTCGGGGATAAAATGGCCGGAAGACACGGAAATAAAGGGGTTGTTTCTGTAATTCTTCCAGTTGAAGATATGCCGTTTTTAGAAGATGGAACTCCGGTTGATATTGTCCTAAACCCGCAAGGGGTACCTTCGCGGATGAATATCGGTCAGGTTTTAGAGCTTCATTTAGGGATGGTTGCCAAAAAATTAAAAACAAAATTTGTCACTCCGGTTTTTGATGGGATCAAAATTGAGACCATCAAAAAATTATTTGATGAGGCAAATATTCCTGAGTCAGGAAAATTCAAATTATTTGATGGAATTAGTGGCCAACCCTTTGAAAATCCTGTTTCTGTTGGTTATATGTATATGCTAAAATTACTACATATGGTCGATGATAAAATGCATGCAAGATCAATTGGCCCTTATTCACTTACAACCCAGCAACCTTTAGGGGGAAAATCCCAAAATGGAGGTCAAAGATTTGGTGAAATGGAGACTTGAGCACTTGAATCTTTTGGGGCAACTTCCGTTCTTTCTGAGCTTTTAACTTATAAATCTGATAATATTCAAGGACGAAATTTACTTTATAATAATATAATTTCAGGGGGAAAAATTCCTAGTCCGGGAACCCCAGAATCATTTAATGTTTTAGCCTATGAACTTCGTGGACTTTTGATTAAATTAGAAGTTCATAAAAATGATCAAGAAAATCAAGAAGTTGAAGAAATAAAAGATCCTTTAGAATTACCCGAAATTCCATCTAATTTCATTGACGAATATAATCAAGATGGCCGGATTGAACTAAATAAGCTAGAAGAATTTGCTGATTTTGATGAAGAAAATATCGACTTTGACAAGTTGACTAGATAATAACTTTTATAGCCAAAATAAAAAAATACTCTTATTTTTAAAGGAGAATTTAAAAAATGAATACAAAAGTTTCGCGCCAATATGCAAAGATTTCCGAGAATTCAATTCAGAAAATTTCCCTTGCTTTAGCAACTCCTGAGGATGTCCTTGAATGATCAAGGGGAGAGGTTCATCGTCCCGAAACGATTAATTATAAAACTTTTAAGCCCGAGCGCGGCGGTCTTTTTGATGAGTTAATTTTTGGTCCCCTTGTTGATTATAAATGTTCAGTTTGTGGAAGGAAATATCGGAAATCAAACGAGAATCAGCTATGCATCGCTACAAAAGAATGTAAAATTCGTGGATCACGAATTTTATCAAAAATGGCCCGGCGTTATTCAATGGGTCATATTGCTTTAAATGCGCCGATTTTACATTTTTGATTTTTTAAAATCGACCATTCAATTATTGCTAAATTACTTGGCCTTAAAGTTTTTGAGGGTAATTCTAAAGTTCCTACCACAATTACTAAAGCCGCAATTGAAAATCTAATTTATTATAAATCACATATTGTCCTTGAAACTGGGGGACTTAAATCCTTAGAACAAAACAAAATCATTGACATTTCCGAAGCCGGCTTAATTTATAAAAACGCCTTAATTGAAATAATTGAATTTTATCCTCCTGGAAGCGAGGAACATAATGCCTTAGCAGAGTCAATTTCTGAATTAGCTGATGTAACTTCAAGTAAAATCGGCCGCGAATATGGGGTTGATTATTATGAACTTAATGAAATAATTGAAGAATTTTCAAGTGCTCGAATTGCAACAGGAGCGCTCGCGATTGAATATTTGCTTGATAAAATTGATCTTAGAGCTGAAAAAGCGGCAGTTGAAGCTGAACTTGCCGGGGTTCAGAAACAAATTTATAAAAATAAGAAAATTATTCTTAAAAATCAAAAAAGAGATAAACTTTATAAAAGACTGCAAGTAATTAATGCTTTTATTAACTCTGGTCAAGATCCAAAAATGATGATAATTCGCAATCTTCCGGTAATTCCAGCTGATTTACGTCCGTTGGTTCAACTAGATGGCTCCCGTCATTCAACAAGTGATTGCAATGAATTATACCGCAGAATCATTATTCGAAATAACCGTCTAAAAAGATGAAAAGCCGCTCATGCTCCTGTTATTATTATCCAAAATGAAATGCGGATGCTCCAAGAAGCCGTTGATGCTTTAATTGATAATCAAAAAAAATCAACAAATCAAGTAACAACCAAAGAAGGCCGTCCGCTTAAGTCAATTTCTGATGCTTTAACTGGAAAAAAAGGAAGATTTCGCCAAAATCTTTTAGGAAAAAGGGTTGATTATTCTGGAAGATCAGTAATTGTTGTTGGCCCGAAATTAAAAATGCATCAAGCCGGGCTTCCCCGGAAAATGGCTGCTGTTCTTTTTGAACCCTGAATTATTCGCAATTTAATTCAGGAAAAAAAAGTAGGCTCAATCAAAATGGCAAGGAAAATGATTGAAGAAGAAAACCCAATTATTTGACCTCATGTTGCCAAAGTCATCCAAAATAAACCAATAATTTTAAATCGGGCTCCAACTTTGCACCGCCTTTCAATTCAAGCTTTTGAACCTGTTTTAGTCAGAGCCAAAGCGATTCAATTACATCCGCTTGTAACCGCCGGATTTAATGCCGATTTTGATGGTGATCAAATGGCTGTTCATATTCCAATTTCTCCTGAAGCTATCCGTGAAACTCAGGAATTAATGTTTGCAGATAAGAACATTTTAGGCCCAAAAGACGGAGAACCAATTGTTAATCCTTCTCAGGATATGGTGCTCGGACTTTATTATTTATCTCAGGAAAAAGCCGGAGCAAAAGGGGAAGGATCTTTCTTTTCAACTTATGAAGCGATGCTAAAAGCATATGAATTCCGAAGTGTTGAGCTTCATGCCCGGGTTGTTTTACCTTTTGAGCAGGTAAAACCTTTTATTGCCAAAACTATGCGCGGACATTTAATTTCAACGGTGGGAAAATTTATTCTTAATAACATTTTCCCGGCAAATTTTCCTTTTATTTTTGATGATAATGTTGATGAATTAGAACTAAATTATCCTAGTCAGATCAAAAAATATGTCCTTCCTTATGGAACAAATTTTCGCGAGTATATCCAAAATTTAAAGGTTAATGAACCTTTAAATAAAAAAGCGATTGCCAAGATTGTCCGCCAAATTTTTGATACTTATGATGGTCTTTTAGCAAAAGAAGATATTGCAACTGTAATTGATCAACTTGATTTTGGCAATTATCAAAATTGCGTTTTACGCTATGAAAAATTACGTGACTATAAAAAACAAAAATTACCAGTTCCCCATCTTTCAAAATTAAGTGAATTTACAATTTTTGAATATTCACAGTTATATAAACAACTTCAACAAAATGGTCCAGTTGAGTCTTATCGTGTCCTAGAAGATCACGAAAAAGCTGAACTTTTAGAAAAAATTTGGTTCAAATACAATAACATGGTTTGTTCAATTCTTGATAAAATTAAGGATTTAGGATTTCATTATTCAACTCTTTCGGGAACTTCAATTGCGATTTCAGATATCAAAATGGCGCCAAAAAAACATGAATTTATCAAAGAAGGTGAAAATTATATTAATAAATTAAACACTTTTTATGCAAAAGGTTTAATCACCGATGATGAAAGATATGTTTTAGCAATCGCTAAATGAACGCAGATCAAAAATGATATCCAAGAAGATTTAAATCAGTCAATTAAAGATGATAATCAAAATTCACTTGTAATGATGATGAAATCAGGGGCTCGTGGTAATATTTCTAACTTTGTCCAACTTGCAGGAATGCGAGGTTTGATGGCAAATAATGTTAAAGCTCTTAAAGTTGATGCTGAAAATGAAAGGGTAGTTCGTTCAATTGTTGAAGTTCCAGTTAAGTCATCTTTCCTTGAAGGTCTTACCTCTTTTGAATTTTATTCTTCAACCCATGGGGCTAGAAAAGGACTTACAGATACGGCACTTAATACGGCAAAATCGGGATATTTAACTCGTCGGCTCGTCGATGTTGCCCAAAATATTGTCGTTGTTGCCGAAGATTGTTTTTCTGATTTTGGCTTTGTCGTCAAAGATATAATTGATACTAAAACAAATACGATAATTGTTCCTTTACTAGAAAGAATCGAAGGTCGCTTTTTAAATAAAGATGTCTATGACTCCCGGGGAATTAAATTAGCAAGTGCGGGCACCATGGTTGATTTACAAACAGCAAAAAAAATTGTTGCTGCCGGAATTAAAAAAGTCGAGATTCGTTCAATTTTATCCTGCCATATCAAAAATAGTGTCTGCAAAAAATGTTATGGGAAAGATTTAGCAACAAATCGACTTGTTTCAATTGGTGAAGCCGTAGGAATTATCGCTGCTCAATCGATCGGAGAACCTGGAACGCAGTTAACAATGCGTACTTTCCATACCGGTGGGGTTGCTAATGTTGAAGATATTACAGGGGGATTTACCCGTTTAATTGAATTAATTGACTCGCATGAGCATCCTTGAGGTAAGCCAGCAAAAATTTCGCCTTATTATGGTATTATAACCAAAATTTCTGATCTTGCCGAAAAAAATGCGGCAAATAAAGGATTTTTAATTACTATCGAGTACAAAACAAGCAAAAATGAAAAAGCTGAACATATTATACGTATTGAGCAAAGTCAAAAATTACGTGTAAAAGTCGGAGATAAAGTCATTCCGGGACAAAAATTGGTCGAAGGACCAATTATTCTAAAAGAATTACTAGCTGTCTCTGATGCTAGAACACTACAAAATTACCTATTAAAAGAAATTCAAAGAATTTATCGAATGCAAGGAATTTCGATTTCAGATAAATACATTGAGATCATAATCAGGCAGATGCTTTCAAAAGTTCAGATCATTGAAAACGGTGATTCTAATTTCTTTATCGGATCGATTGTTGATATTAGCGATTATCAGGAAGTTAATGGTCAACTGATCTCCCAGAATAAAAATCCGGCTTTTGGGAATGTAATAGTAAAAGGAGCAAAACAAATTCCTCTTCTTTCAAATTCATTTTTAGCCGCCGCGAGTTATCAGGAAACCTCAAAAATACTTGTTCATTCAGTAATTTCTTCCCAGATCGATAAACTTGAAGGGCTTAAAGAAAATATTATTGTCGGGCATAAAATTCCAGCTGGAACTAATTCAAATTATGAACCAAAGTCCAAATTTGATATCCGTAATCCACTTAGTTTCTTTATGAAGAATAACCGTTAGTAATTTATGGACTATGAAGAAATAAGAAAAAATTATATTTTTTCAAAAGAAATAATCTCCAAATCTATAGTTGATTTGGAGATTATTTTTAAAAAAATACTTGAAAATAAAGTACAATTTATTTATTTAGTCGGTGATTATGGCTCTGGAAAGACCGATTTTGTAAAAAAATTTGCCAAAAAAATCGGGATAAAAACTAAAATTATATCCCCTTCTTTTAATTTTATGTTTTTATATGAAAATTTAGTTCATATTGATCTTGATAATTTTCCCGGTCAACTCGATGAGTTTTATGATTATTTTGAAGATAATTTTGTTGCAATCGAATGGGCTGATAAATTAACTGAATTTTCAAGAAATTCAGTTCTTATAAGTTTTAAAATTCTTGATCTAGAGACCAGATCGGTGAAAATCTGGTGAAATTAACTAAATTTTTCCTTTTTTTGATAAAAAAATTTAAAAAAAATTAATATATAATAGACTAGAAATGAAATACTATAAAATTTCCGAAATTGTAGACCTTGAAGCTGTTAGTCAAAAATTCATTAGAAGAGAAATTGCAAGAAAAACTTTAATCTCAATAAAGAAAAATAATAAGTATCTAGTTTCGGAATTTGATTATCAAAAATGAAAATCATCCTATAGAAAACAAGAAAAACTAAGGAAAAATTTAGGAAAAACTAAAGAAAAAGTCCACTTTATTGAGATCTCAGAAGAAATGAAGAAATGAAGAAACTTGATGGCTGGAGCTCAAGTTATCACAATGGTTATAATTTTATCGATCTTTTTTCGGGTGCTGGCGGCCTTTCTTGTGGTCTTGTTATGGCGGGATTTTTGCCCTTGGCAAGTTTAGAAATAATGAAACAAGCCGTTGAAACCTATGCCTATAATTTTAAAAAAAGGTCAAAAAATAAAGAACTTTTTAAGCTAAGCGATATTAGAGATTCTAAAATAAAATCCGAATTTTATGATCATTTCAAGGATCAAGAACTAGATTTAATTGCTGGAGGTTTTCCTTGTCAGGGCTTTTCGATGGCAGGTAATCGCGTCTTTGATGATCCCCGAAATAATTTATACCTTGAAATGTTAGATATTGTTGCGAATTTAAAGCCAAAATTCGTGTTAATGGAGAATGTTCAAGGACTTAGAACCATGCTTTCTGGTCAAATTGAGGTCAAAATCATAAAAGATTTTGAAAAAATCGGCTATAAGATTAATGTAGCAACATTAAATAGTGCCGATTTTGGAGTCGCTCAAATAAGAAAACGGGTAATTTTTATTGCAAACCGGATTGGTTTGACAAATTTTTTCCCTGCAGCTATTCTTAGCCCAGAAAATTATAAAACTTTAGGTCAGTGTATTGAAAAATATATGAATTGAGAAGAAAATATTGAAATTAATCATATTTTTACAAAACATTCAGCTAAAATGAGGGAAAAAATTTTAAAGACATCCGAAGGCCAAAGCGTTTATAAAAATTACTCTGATGGTTGGAAGAAATCACCTTGAGATCAGCCTAGTTGTACAGTTAAAAAAAATCATGGCGGGGTGAATCTCCATCCTAAACTTCCAAGGGTTTTAACTCCGCGTGAGTTGGCTGACTTACAGTCATTTCCTGATAGTTTTATTTTTAAAGGGTCAAAAAAAATGACAACTTGTGCAAATTGGAAATGCGGTGCCCCCACTTTTAGCAAAGGCTATCGGCCTGGCTATTAAAAAATCTCTGGATAAGAAAGATGTATTATAAGGTTTTAAATTTTTCCAGAAGCAAATTGAGGATTATACCAAACAAATCTTTAAGGTTTATGGAAATGAATTAACTTTAAAATTAGAAGATTATAATTTACTTGAAGATGAAAATAATTCTATTGAATCCTCAACAAGTATTGGGTTCATAATTGAAGAATTTTTGACTTCCAAATTATCAATTTATACAAGGTTAAAAATAATAAATAATTTTGTGATTCTAGCATCATTTTCATCTAATTTTTTAATTTTATAAGTTTAAAGTCTTCTTATAATACCAAAAATTTGGCTTTCTAATTATTATAAGGTATTTTTTTTACTTAATTTTCGGTTTTAAAGACCAAAAATCTTTTAATTCATAGTTTTTTTTGAAAAAATTTTTTAAATTTCCGCAAAAAAAAAAAAAAAAAAAGGTGGTAAAATACTAAATTAAGTATAATTAGGATTTTATAGTCAAATTAACTAAGAAAAAAAGGAGAAAATTATGCTGTTTTATTTATCGAAAAGAAAGAAAATTGTTCTGAGTGGACTTACAGTTGCTGTAATTGCAGCCGGAATGAGTTTTTTTGCGAATCCGCAGTTTAGTAATTTTTTTCGCTTTAATTCACAGATTAGTTATAATTCCAAAGCTCCCTCAAGTGTTGCTAAAAACGATCCAAATGATCTAAGTTTTTATTCCCCTGTAACAAATTCTGAGTTTAAACCACTTAAAAAACAAGTACAAAAAGTCGAGCTAATCAAACCTCCTGAAGAAAAAAAAGAGGAAATAAAACCAATTATAACCATAACACCTAAAAAAGTAGAACCAACTCCGCCTCCTCCGGCAATAATACCTAAGGAGAAAATTGAAGCGCCAATTATAAGTGAAATTCCCAAAAAAACTGAAGAAAAAAAGGACGACTATGGATCGCTCGATTATTCTTTAATCGAAAAAGCGTTAAACCGTTATAAGCAAGGTCTTCAAGCTGAGATAAAAAAATATGAAGAAAGTGTTAGCCGTTTGGAAGCGCAAGTTCAAGAAATTGAACGCCGTTACCGTGAAGATTTTGACAAAGACTGGGTAAGGGGGAAAATTCCTAATTCACCAGCAGGAAGACAACTATGAAAAGAAGCTTACGAGCGCCATATTGACCTGCCAAAATATAATCTTAATCGCGAAAAACAGTATCTTCAGCAGCTAAAATCACGGCCAGAAAAAACATCCTTTAGTCCCGATGAATTAAAATGACTTCGTCAAGGACTTTTGCCATCAACAGAATCCACGAATGTCTGAGAATATGAAGATGAATCAAAAAATCCTGTAATTAACAGGATGAAAAAACATAATCAAAGCCGAACTTTTAATACTCCCGGATATTGAGGGCTTTCACCTTATGATATCTCGAATGGAAATTTTCCAGGTTGGACAAGAACTAATAAAAGCTCAGAATTTAGTTCTGAAATTGGCAGTGAATATACAAATTCAATTAAGGTTTATGAATATAGTCCAAATGATGAAAATGAGGAAAAAAGTAAAAAACAACCTTTAAAATTAATTGAACTTGATGCAAATGATAATAAGGCTTTTGATAAATTTAAGGAGATAATGGCAAAAATCTCCCAAAAAGATAGCAAAGTTCAAGCTTTAAGAATCAAAAATATCGGTGAAACGCATTCGCTCCAGAATGCCGAAGAAATTTTCAAGGCAATCCCTGAGCAAATAAAAACTTTATCAGTTTTTCTAAATAATACCGGCGCAACTCGATCGCTTCGTGGACTTGAGAATAAAAAATTAAAAGAATTATCAATTTATACAGAAAAAAATTCACTAGATGATGACTGGCAAATCAACCCAAATGCGCTGAAAAATGTTGATTTTATTAGTTTTGACTATAATAATCAAGCATCTTATGGCTCAAATCAGGGCAAAATTGGCGGTTCAATTATTTTTGATGGGCTAAGATGAGAAAAAAATGATAATATTGACAAGATTAATGATGGTCTAAAAATAGTTTTTGATTCAAAAATTGAACAAAGAGTTTTTCAAGGGGCCCACGGTGGAAAAGGTGGATGGCCTACTACACTTGATTTTTCTGAAACTGATGTAAATACTTTTAAAGGAATTAAATTTGATGAACTTGATAAAAGTTTTAATGATAAAGTTAGAACTTGAAAAGATGATCCATATGCTGAAGAAAATTATACTGGATTTAGGCAGCTAAAATTCAAGAAACTGATTATAAAAGGGCAAAATTCTGGCTCTAAACGTCTAAATTTCAAATTTTCTGATCTAAATGGTGCCCAATTTACCGAGAGATTTGCCAGCGGCTTTGAGAGTCCAAAAGTCGTTGTAAAAGTAAATGGCCAATCAATTTATGGCTATCCCGTTTATATTTCTGGTAGTCCCGAAGGTGATGCAATTTCGCAGCTGCAAAAATTTATCGAAGTTGCTAATGGTTCAGGGAATGGAATTTCCCAGATTTATGTTGAAAGCGAGGAAATTAAGAATAAAGTTGGCCCAACAATTGGGACTGCTCAAGTTTTTGTAGGAAAACAAGTAGCAGAATCTTCAGATTCGGACCTTGTTAACTAGTTTAAATTTTTTGGGGTAAATTATGCAAAAAAAATACTTTTCTATGAAAAACAAGCAGTTTTTCTTACTTTTTGGGCTTGTTTTTACTACTTTTTCACTAATATCTTGATCTTGTTCTAAACAAACAAGCAAGGAAAATCTATCAACAACAAACCAGAAAACAAATCCAAAGACAGATCAAAAAGATATTGAAAAAATTAGAGATGAACTAAAAGCGCGACTAAATTCCGAATACCAAAATTTTGAAAACTTGCCTTCTAAGCAAGCTTATCATAATTTTGGTAAAAAACTTGATGAAATTAGAGCTGATCTTGAAAAATTATTCAAAAATCCTGATCTTGAAAACAAACAGAGAGACTGGGATAATACAAAAAAATCTTTAGATTATCAACTTGAAAAACAAAATTATCAAATTGATCATTTAACAAAGTTAATTATTGGTTCTTTTAATGATATTTTAAAACCTATTGAGAAAAAACAGGAGGTACCTGAGCAACCAAAACAAGAAATTCCAGCTGATAAAGTTAATCAATATTATGAAAAATTAAAGGAAATTACACCTAAAGGCCAAAATTGAGCGATTATCAAAGACGGCAAACGAATTGTTGCTGATCAATATAAATATGATTTCCCCGATCATGAATATAAGTATTTTATTCAAAAATTTGGCGGCGGCCCGGCTAGAATCGTCGGTCTTGAAAACCCAGATGGCTTAGTTGAATACCCTTATGGAAAAACAAAAAAATTACCCGAAAATCTAAAATCACAACTTAATCAAGAAGCTAAAAAGGCCGGCCAACCTTTATATGATAATGCCGCTTATCGAACTTTTGTTGTCCCAAAATTTGATTCTTCTGGTAAAATTACTAGTATCGAGATTCCAGAACATCAAAAAGGAGATACATCCCCGGCACTTCATGTCGATGAGGCAACTGGCCAACTACTAAGAGGTGGACCTGGAAGAGTCGGCCTTCCCCGGATTTTACCAAATCAAGAATATAAAAATTTAACAAAAAATTCAATTGGTGTTGAAATTGTCAATGGAGATTTTCTAAAATTTCGTCCTGATGGCGGCCAAGGTGAACCTGAATATTTAGATCCAAAAGAAATTGTCCATTTTTCTAAAGGTTTCCATGGGACAATGAATATTCTCGATTACAAAAAAGAGGATGGCCAAAAATATCCGCTTACTTGATATTTTATCACAAATGCTCATGTTTTAAACCGACTTTTAGTCGCAAATGACTATCATCCTGATTCAATTTATGGCCGTGATGAAGATGCTTATAATTCTTATAATCGACAATATAATACTTGATCGCTTGTACTAACCAAGATAAAAAATGATGTTGACCTCAATAATATAATGCCAACAACTGGTGAAAGTCGTCGCGATGCTTATTATGATACTATAAGAATTTCGGTGCGAACAAAATCAAGTAATCTTCATAATGCCGGAAAACAATTAGATCAAAGTAATAACTACCAAATCTATAGTGATAAACTAAATAATAATCAAGAAGTACCAAAAAATGCTGAACTTAACGTAAAAACAGTGGTTTTTGGGACTAATGTATTCGAAAAAAAACCTGGGGACTTCACTGAGCAAGAAAAATATAAAAATATGGAAGAAATACTTGATTTTGCAATTATGGAACTAACTTTTGATAATGAAGATCAAGCAAAACTGATAACAGGGGATTGATATAAGGAGCACCAAGATGCAAAAAATAATCAAAAACAAAGCACAATTATCTCGGATACTAACCTTTTAAATGAACAAGAATATGAAAAATTAGCTCCAAATCAGTTTTACGGTCTCGGATTTCCAGTCTCAGAAGGCGAACTTAATTCAACTTTAAACGAATATCAAAATAAACAAGCCTGAGATACGCGAAAATATAGCCTTTCACCCCATGTTAACAAGGATCATGAACTTTATTTTAACAGGGATTTATCAAATCCCAAACTTAAAGATGGCGGCGATCTTTCTTGGTCAAGATCTTATCGATCTTTTATAAATAAGCCCGGACTAACAGATCTTTTTATCTCAAACGCTTATGTTTCTTCAGGTTTTATCAAGGTAACTAAATACGATCAGCACTCGCGAACTTTCAAGGAAACCCCTTATTTATTTTGAGGTTTAGGAACCTTGCTGGATAATTTTACCGCAGGAGCCGGTATGTCAGGAACTGGTGTTTATAAAGATGATAAACTTTATTCACTTGTTTTTGCAAACGACAGACTTGCTTCAACTGCTTTAACTTTAAATTTAAGATCATATGGATATGATTATAATGGTTACTATGGTAAATATTCTTTACCAAAATACGACCTAATTTATGGTTCAAAGCATCAAAGAAAATCTTACTTCCAAGCGATGCAACAACTTTATAAAGGGAAAAATATAAAAACTTATTTATTTCCTAATGGTTTTGGCGATATCAACAAAGTTGATGTTTTTGGCGACTGAAAATAATCTAATAATATCAAAATGTCTTTGAATTTATGTGATAATTTTTATTTTTTGCCTTATAAGTATTTTTAACTTTTTAAAATAAATTTTAAATTTCTAGCACTATATTTAAAAAATAATAAAAAATTTTAAAACCAATTATAACTATATTTTTATAAAAAACACTATAAATTTATAGTGTTTTTTATTTCTAAGTTAAAATTTTAGTTCTTATTTTTTTCATAATTATTGTTCTTTTCCGTAAAAAAAAAAAAAAAAAAAAGTTTGGAATAAAAAAATTAGTGTATAATTAGCCATACTTAAGAAATAAAAGGCATAAATCAAATTGTTCTTAGGATTTACTACTTGTTCCAACTAAAAATGGAATAGTGTCGATTTCTCGCTGTGGAGAAGTTAGAAATTTAAAGTTGTTGTATTCTGATTCATTAAGGACAATAACAATAATATCAGTGTTAGTAATTCCTGATTTAATTAGATAATCAAGATTAACAGCGGCAATCTTATCGCCAGCTTGAATTTTTTGATTAAGTTTAACAAAAATTTCAATTCCTTTTCCTTCAAGTTCAACTGTATCGATTCCAAGATGTAGAAGAATTTGTGTCTTATTATCTAAAGATGCAAAGCCAAGGGCATGTTTTGTGGGAAAAACCATATTAACTTTTCCAGAAATTGGAGCAAAAATGTCCTTTTTTCCGGTATTTCCTACCTGGACTGCGAATCCTTTCCCTAGCATTTCCTTAGAAAATATACCATCTTTTACCCTAGAAAGTTTAATCAATTTTCCTGTTGAAGGAGCAAAAATTTGCTCAGCTGTATTGTATTCACAAGCTTCATATTCGCATTTACAGTTGTTATTTTGTTTGCATTTACAATTTTTACAACATTTCTTTGTTGTTCTACTAAATAAACCTTTAAAACAAAAACCCATTTTTCCTCCTAAATTTAAGCATAAGTAATAAACTTATTTCCTTAAATTTTACATTATTTTTTAATTTTTTTGTTGTTTAGTTTAAAAATTATATTTTTTTATAATTTTTTTCTTTTTCTCCATAATTAATAATAAAAGATTATGGAGAAAAAGAAAAAACCCGTCATTTATTACGGGTTTTTTTTGGAAGAATTAAGAAAAAATTTATTTATTTTAGCTACTCAAGAATTAGTTTTTCTTCAATTATTAAATTTTTAATTGCTTTAACTGCTTCATTTTCATCTTCACCGGTAATTTCAATGCGAAATTCAGTTCCAGATTTAATTCCTAATGCCATTATGTTCATAATTGACTTTGCATTCCCTGATTTTTCACCATTAAAAATTTTAACTTCAGATTTAAACTCACTTGCTAATTTGGCAACTTTTGAAGCTGGGCGGGCATGGAAACCTAATTTATCAATTACAACTGCAGAAAATGATACCATTCTTCTCCTTTGTATTTAAAAATATTAAATAAATCCTTTTTTGAAAAAATAATTCAATATATTTTTTCAAAAAAGGATTAAGTGGTCAAAAAGATATGGAGCAAGTGAAGGGAATCGAACCCTCACAGTCAGCTTGGAAGGCTGAAGTTCTACCATTAAACTACACTTGCGTATGCAAAAAATAATTATACCATAATTACGCGGGGAAAAACTAAAAAAAAAAAAAAAAAAAAAAAAAAAAAAAAAAATTATAAACTATGACAAGCACGGCACCGCGCTTCGTATTCGTCTTGATCACCAATTAAAGTTTGTGCCTCATTAAGAACTTTACGCGCGGTTGTTGTTGCAGCGCGTTTACAAAGTGAGCAAACTGCTTGTAATTTAGTAACATTTTCGGCGATTGCCATTAAATTTGGTAAACTACCAAAAGGCTTGCGGCGAAAATCTTGGTCAAGGCCACTGACAATTACCCGAATTCCTTTATCGGCGATTTGTTCTAAAAAAGTTACAATTTCCTCGTCAAAAAATTGGATTTCATCAATTGCGATTGCCTGGTAGTTATCTCTTGTAAATAAATCCCGGATTTCTTGTGTTGTTCTGGCCAAAAAAGTGGGAATTTTCAAACCTGACCGCGAGACGATTTCGCACTGGGAAAAACGGTAATCAACTGAAGGTTTTATCACTAAAGTTTTAATATCGGCATAAGTTAGAATTTTTATCCTTTTAATTAACTCATCAGATTTCCCTGAAAACATTGGCCCTGTAATTACTTCAATGACCCCATCAAAAAATTTTTTGTACATAAAATAACTCTTAAACCTAAATTAGGTCCCTTTTCATTAGATTTTTTTCTTCGTGTATTTATTTTAGTGATTTATCATAAGGAATTCCAAGTGCTTTTGGGGCTAAATCTTTTTTCGAACTTAGAGCAAGTAAAATGATTGTAAAAAGATATGGCGCAGCTTCAACAATTGGGAGGAAATTCCCGAAATTTCCGGCTAAATTTATTGATAAAGTGTATAAAAATGGGAAAATCAGCCCTGAAATTACAATAAATATAATTTTTCAGCGGCCCATAATCAAAATTGTTAGTGATAAAAATCCCAAACCTTGAACATTTCCCCGAAAAGTTGATCCGGCATACTGGAAATAAAAAGCCCCCGCAATTCCGCCGATTATTCCTGATAGAAAAACTCCTAATCATTTAAGTTTATCAACATTAATTCCTGCAGCGGCTGCGGCATGTGGATTTTCACCAACAGCGGAAATCCGTAGTCCTAATTTTGTTTTTGAAAAAATAAATCAGGTGATAACAATTATACCAATTAAAATAAATAATTTAAGTGAAAAAATATTAAGAAATTCCTTGTTCTGTCCAAAAGCAAGTTCGTTTACAACTGATTCAAAACGGTTACTTTTACCATAAATTTTTAATAAAACAAAGGAGACTGCTGGTGCTAGAATATTAAGGGCTACCCCAGAAATTATATGATTTCCCTTTAATTTTATTGTGATAAACCCATGTAAGAGTGCAAAAAGCCCCGAAAAAAGTGCAGCAAGTGGAATCAGTAATAATTGCATTGCCATATTTGGAATCCCGATTAAAATTGAAAAAAGACCATAAGTTGTTGCTCCAATAATCATAATTCCGTTAATTGCAATATTGACAATTCCTGCTTTTTCACTATATAATCCAGCAATTGAGCCGGTAGTTATTATTGAAAAAAATAGAAAAAAGAGCGTTAAAATGGGGATAATTGTATCTATAGTCATTATTTTTTTTCCTTGTTTTTTTCAGATTTTTGTTTTTTTTCTATTCTAAAATTACTAATAATTTCTGATTTTAGACTTTTAAATTGTAAATGTTGCTCGATAAATTGCTGTCTAAAGGTGTTTCGATTATTTTTTAGATCATAATAACCTAAAGAATTTAGTTTTTGATTTGCATATCTTTTTTTCTCACCAACTTGTTCAAAAAATGCTAATTTTTCCTCTAAAGTTTTATTTCTAAAATTTGAATTAATGCCAAAATTATTTTTAATATCTTTTTTAATTTTTTTCCAAATTAAAACATTATGATGGTTTTTTATTTTTAGTGTTTGTTTTTTCAAAAAATATAATTTTATATTAATTTTTTGAATATTAAAATAAATATGTAAAATATTTATTTTATCATTTAAAAATCAATCTAAATATTGAATTCGCCGACTTTCTAAATTATTAATTTCATAGTTAATTTCCTCAATTTTTTCGGGAGCAATTTTTTTTAGACCAACTAAATTTAACCAACTAAACTTAGATTTTTCTAATTTTAATGAGCGAAATTTTACTGTTTTCGGTCCAAAAAATTGCCGCGAACTTAATAAAAAGTAGAAATTTAAAATTCACTTTATTGGCTGAAAATTAACAAAAACAACTGAAATTGCTGATAAATAAATAATAATTCCAATCACAATTTGCATTGTATCCTGATTTAAACGAATTGAGTGTGACTCAAGGGCGCTGGCGCCGATTGAAAGTGTTGAATAAAAAAAGGAGGTAGGGATTATCCCAAAAGGCGAATTAAAGGCTAGAAGTGTCACCAAAATGGCATCAAAACCTTCACGGGGCATCCCGCTACTAAGTGTAAAAGATCGTTTATAAAAAATATACCAAATAAATCCAGCAATTCCTGCGATTACTCCTGAAAAGCTCATTACTGAAATAGTCATAATTTTATTATTAATTCCAGCATAAGATGCAACATTTTTATTTTGTCCAGTAATTTTTATTCTAAGCCCAATTGTTGTTTTCTGCATAATAAATCAGATTAAAAAAGCAAAAATAAGTCCTAAAAATAACATTATTACCGCAAAATTTCTTGTTAGAAAAATTGAAGTCAGAAAACTTGTCTCACTAATTGATTTACTTGTAAGTGGTGAATTTGAGATAAAACCGATATCTAAATTAGTTGAAGTTAGCAAAAATTTTATTATATAATAAATAATTCAATTTAATAAGATAGTCGAAATAACTTCATTAATTCGCAGAAAGGATTTTAAAATTCCAACTAAAAAACCAAGAATTCCACTTGCCATTATTCCCAAAAAAGCACCTAAAAACAAACGTAAATAAATATTTATTGAGGTTAAATTCAAGAAAACTAGCAAAGAAATAGCCCCTGAAATCATCATTTGACTGGGCGCACCAATATTAAAAAGTCCAGCTTTAAAAGGAATCGCAATTGCAATACTGGCAAAAATGAAAATTGAGCTTGTCAAAAGCAGATTTCGAATCTGATTTTTAGCAAAAGCAATTTTAAAAAACATTGTATAATAAACTTTAAAAGGGTTATAGCCGAAGGCGCGAATAAAAATAAATGACATTAAAATTCCGAAAAAAATCGCCCAAAGAGTCGAAAAAATCTTTTCTGAAGAACTTTTTAGACTAATTTTGTCAATTTTTTTGAAAAAAAATTGCAGCGGATTAACTAAATTTTTCATCATTTTTACTCCCCCATTAGTTGCCCAATTTTATAGCGATCAATTTCAGTGCGCATAAATTTTTTGGAAATTCGGCCTTTATTGAGTACACAAATTGTATCCGCAAGCGCTAAAACTTCATCAAGTTCATAAGAAATTAGTAAAATTGCTTTATTTTTCTGTTTTTGGTCTAAAATAATTTGGTGGACGAGATTAATTGCACCAATATCTAGTCCTCGGGTTGGCTGAACAATTAAAAGTACTTCATGGGGAGTTAGAATTTCGCGTCCTAAGACAAATTTTTGTTGATTTCCTCCTGATAAAAGTCTAGAATTTCTTGAGCCAATTAAATCACCGCGGACATCAAAGTTCTTGAGAATTTCTGCATATAATTCTTGCACTTTTTGTGATTTGATATACGTTTTTTTAACAAAATTTTCGTTTCGTAAATTTCTAATAATTGAATTATCTAGGTTTGGTAGATCAAGGACGATTGCATATTTATGACGATCACTGGGTACATAAGAAATTAGACCAAAACGGGCTAACGGTCCTAAATTTTCAAGATTTATAGGCTTATTTTCATTATCATAGACAAGAATTTTTCCTTTTGAGGCTATAAGACCGGAAAGAGCAAGTTCTAGTTCTAACTGACCATTTCCTTCAATTCCAGCAATTGCAAGAATTTCGCCTTTGTGAATTTCAAGGTCTAAATCAACGATTTCCTTATCAGTTTTAGCAGAAAGACCTTCAATTTTTAAGCCTAATTGGCCAAAGTGGCATTCACTAGTATTTTTTGATTCAACAACAGTTTTTCCCACCATTGCCGCTGCCATTTCCGTGATTGTAACATTTTCAAGACTTTCAAAATTAGCAACGACTTTTCCTGCCCGTAAAACAGTGGCCGAATTTGCAACTTCTTTAATTTCTAATAATTTATGCGAAATAAAAATGATAGTTTTCCCATTTTTGACAAAAAATTTCAGAATTTCTAAAAATGAGTCAATTTCCTGTGGTGATAAAATTGCAGTTGGTTCATCAAAAATTAAAATATCTGAATCACGGTATAAAATTTTTATAATTTCAATTTTTTGCTTAATAACAACAGAGGCATCACCGGTTTTTTGATCTAAATCGAAGGAAATATTGTATTTTTCTTGTAAAATTTTGATTTTTTGCCTTGCAGTTTCACGGTTGATAATGCCATAATGACTAAATTCTTGACCTAAAATAATGTTTTCAAAATTAGTATATGCATCAACAAGTTTAAAATGTTGGTGAACCATACCGATTCCAAAATCTGCTGCGCGATTTGGATTATCAATAAAAGATTGCCTACCATTGACTCTAATTTGGCCCTCATCAGGGGTATAAATTCCAAAAAGTGTTGACATAAGTGTCGATTTTCCAGCACCATTCTCGCCAATTAGAGCATGAATTGTGTTTTTTTTAATCTTAAAATCTATTTTGTAATTGGCATAAAAACTGCCAAATTTTTTCGAGACTTGAATAAATTCAATTGCATAATCCTGATTTATCATTATATTAAATAGTAACACAAAAATAAAAAATCCGGAACAAAAATAGTCCGGATTTTTTATTTTTTTAATTTAATATAATTTTATATTAAATTAAACTAAATTAGAAGAAAATTAATCTCTAAAAAAAGATATAATGTTAAAAAATTGTTATTTTTTCTTACTTAATTTTTATTAATATCGGTAATTAGTTTGTCTAAGCTTTCCTGTTGCTTATCAGGTTGTTTATCAGGCATTTCCGGAATTTCTAAAGTTTTACGAACTTCTTCGGCAGGAATTGTCTTAGTTTTTTCTTCAAATTCTTTTTTAGCTTCAGAAATGGCTTCAGTTGCGAGTTTTTTATCATTTCCTTCTAAAGAAGTATCAGCAATATCGACAAACCTGTCTTTAATTCCAAGATAAACAGTTGCACTTTTTTTACCAAATTCAAAGCCGGCTAAATTTCTTGAATTTGATTTTTTGGTATATAAATCACTAAGAACACTGAAAACGGAGTAACCTAAATTTTTCAAAATTGAGGTGAAAAATTTATTTTTAGTTTTTGTATAAACAAGTGATTGGTCGGTGTCAACACCAATGAGATAACGATCATTTTGGTTTGCGATTATATCCGAGAAAATTTCAGTAAGTGGTCCAGCGACAGCTAATAGTGTTGAAGGTTTATCTTTTGAAGCAATTTGTTCAAGTCTTTCTTTTGTTGAAGTATTTTGAACCTTAAACCCAAGATTTATCTCGATTTTATCAGTTGTTATCTTTGTTTTTTTATCAGAATTTTTTAGATTTCAAGCTTTAATTCCGGCTAGATAACCAGCGATAAAATCAGTTACAGCTGGCGAAATCCCACCACCGATAACAATTGCTGATCTTTTAGTTGGATCACTTGGGAATTTTTTTGCCAAAAAGGAAGCATTCGCATATCCTGCAAGTCATCCGGCTTCTTCAGTTTTATAGGTTAAATTAATATATCGACCTGTTGGAATTACATTTTCAGTATCAGTTCAGTCAATTCCGAGTATGATAATATTTTTTTCAGTAAATAATTGCTTATTTTCAGGGACTTTTAATCAGTTTGTGATCGCATCACCGTGTTGAAAACCAGAAAGTACTCAAACATTTTTGTTGGTATTAGCAAGTGAGCTATATTTTCCTTCAAGTTCAGCAGTTGAACTATCTACTGAAGTAATCTCACCTCCAGTAAGAGCGCCAAGTTGTTGAATTGCCTCTCAACTTGATTGGTTAAATGAATTATCATTTACCGTTCCATCAGCGGCTACAATTGCCATATTTAGCCCAAAATGTTTGTTTGCATCAGCTTTTGCGGCCATAATTTCGGATTTTCGTTCATTAACTAGTCCTGAAATTTTTGAGACATCAGTGATTTGCTTATTTTGATTATCGGCTGATTTTTCTTCTTTAGTTGTTTCTTTATCCCAACATCCGGCAGAGATTGTTGCGATTGCTGAAAGCGGAAAAACTAAGCCTAAGCCAAGAAATTTATTTCATTTTATCTTTTTTTTCATAGTTGTTCTCCTAATTAATTGTTTTAATTACGATGACTTTCAATTATTTTTTAATAAATTAATTTTTATTTTACATTTTCTATTATATTACAAAAACTAAAAAATTTTTAAAAATTCCAATATTTTTTAATCCTTTTTTTTGTATATTAAAGCAAAAATTTATTATTTACAAAAATAATTTCGTTAAAAAGAAAAAAAACCAAATAAAATTTAAAATTTATTTGGTTTTTACAAAAATTCAAATTTTTCTGAAATTATTTTTGATATTTTTCAGGAAATTGTTCCATCATTAATTTTAAAAATTCAGATTTTTTAAAGTCCTTATATTTATTAAATAATTCTTGGCAAGTTTTATATTCTTTTAATGCTTGCTCATATTTGAGAAACTTTGAAACCTTAGTAATTCCGGGTTTTTTTCAATTTTTGTAGTTGCTAAAAAAATAATAAATCGAATCAAGTCATTCCTGCGGTAGATCATCAAGAGATTTTATATGATCAAAACGGTAGTCATCATTATGGACACCAATTAATTTTGTATCAATTTCACCATCATCAATCATTTCAAGAGCCCCTAAAAGTCTTGCATTTAATTGGGTTCCTGGTAGAAATTTTTGATTTGAATAGACTAAAAAATCAAGAGCATCGCCATCTCAATCTAAAGTTTTTGGAATACTACCATAATTTGCTGGGTAGACAAAATCACCATATAAAATTCGATCAACTACTAATTTTTTTGTTTTAGAATCAAGTTCATATTTTATATTTGAACCTTTACTTATCTCAATATCAACTAAAATTATTTTATTTTCCATTTATATTTTATAAAATATCCTTTAAAAATAAGTTTTTTAGATTATTTTTTCTAATACCTTGAAGCCATAATTCTTGTTATAAAAATAACTAAACGAATAAATGAAATATATAAACCAAGAGCATTTCAAATTGCAATTCTGAAAAAAACGCGTTTAATTTCTGCCTCGTCTGTATAAAAAGCAAGAATTTGGCATGACTGATTGCGGATAAGCCAAAATTCATAACCAATTATTCCAAGAGTTACGGTAATTCCGATGATTGAATATAAAGTTTCTAAAAATGTAGAAAAGATAAAAAGTGTCGCTAAACCAATTACAAACTGAATTATTATTCCCGCTATAATTAAAGGCAGAAGTTTTCCAAAATTAATTATATTGAAATAACCAAGAGCTCCAACGACTGCCATAATTACTCCTGCGCCAGCAACTGCAAGCATTACAAGGCTAGAATTACCTTGAATTATTTGGAAAGCAAAAAACAAAGGTAGCGTAAGAGAATTTATGATTATAAAAACAAAAAATAGAAAACCTAAAAAAACAGTTGACGGCTTTTCGGCTAAGGCATTCTTGCCGATATATCAGGAAATTCAAAAATTTAGTCCTAATATTAAAAGAGTAATTAAAATAATTGTTGCTATACTTGAAAATAATGAAAACACAAAAATTTGATATAAATCAAAAAGTGCATCAATTGATAAAATCGCAAAAGTTAATAAACCAATAAATAAAATGGCAATTCCAAGTCAAAATAAGGAATAACCTAACAAACGATTTGTTTGTTTTTGAATATAGGCCGTTGATCGACTATATGCTTTAAAGTCGCGCTGGTTGTAAGTAATTTTATTGTTCATTTTTTTCTCCTTCTTTCTTCTTAAGTATTTTATTCATTTTAGAAAGTCAATAATTTAGACCAGATTTAGTTATATTAATATTATACATCTTTTTTAAAATTTCGGAAATTTCTTGTAAATTTAATTCAGGTCTAGTGGTTCTTACATTGAAGAAGATCAATTCTTTTTCACTAAAAAATGCAGTTAACTTGTTTTTCTGAATTAAATTTCATTTTTTAGTGAAATTTGCTGAAGAACTAGATATTTTCTTAGCATTACTAATATCAAAATTAGTAATACGATTTGCGTTTAAATAATGATCACGTTTAATTCTTAAGATTTCAAGCTTTGATGCTTGTTCCAGCGCTCCTATTACCATTAAAAAGTAAATAATTTCGTTAACCTTTTTTAAATATAACCTAAAATAATTTTGGTGGAAAATTTGTCGAAAAGTAAACTCTAATTCATTTTTTTGTAGAATTTCACTGACTTTTTCACATTTTTCTTTATCTAAGAACGAAATCTCTAAATGATATCTTTTTGATTCAAGATGTGAAATTGACCCTCCACCAATAAAAAGGCCAGCAAAAAAATATTGTATATTATGTGGATTTTTTTGGATTTTTATTACCTTTTTATTAACACAAATTCAATTTTTATTTATCTTTGTATCGAGAAATTTTAATTGAAAATATTGAAAAATTTCACGTAATCTATTTGAAATCTCTTTTCTATTAATTCTAATGATGAAAAAATTTGAATCCTCAAATTTTGAAGCACTAAAAATTAAACCTTTTAGTAACGAAAAAAATTTTGGCCGGGAAAGCCGGTTTGAGAGAATTTCAATTTTAATTTTTTGGCTAAAAGATGCCATTTCTAAACTCTTTTACATAAAAAAAAAAAAAAAAAAAAAGAGTAACTCCCTATTTTCCTATTTCTAGTATCTTCGGCGTAAAAAGGCTTAACTACTGAGTTCGGAATGGATTCAGGTGATCCCTTTTGCTATTGTTACTCTTATAATTAATATTATACCATATAATTTTTTTTTTTTTTTTTTTTTTTTTTTTTTTTTTTTTTTTTTTTTTTTTTTTTTTTTTTTTTTTTTTGGTGGCTAAAAGACTTAAAAAAATATATGTATCTAGAATAGAATTATACACTAAAAAATAGTTTTTTTACTAAATTTTGAACCCACAAACACTATTTTTTGAACTTTTTTGTAGCAAAATAAACTAAATCAGAACTATAAAATTAAAAAACATAATAATTAGCGCTATTTTTTATACATTGCATTTAATCTGAAATCATAATACTCATTTTTATCAAAGTCAATATAATTAACTGTTTTTTTGTGCTTTTCAAAAAATGACGTTCTTTCAAATTTTAATAATTTTCTTCTTGCGCTTTTAGTTAAAAAATCAGATTTATGTAGGAAGCTTCCAAAATGTTTTTTTGAGCTATTGGTTTTATATTTTTTTTCATATAAATGAATACAATCAAATAATTGACTTAATTCTGAATTCGATCTTTTAATTACATCAATATTTAAATCATATTTATATCAGTAAAACTTTGGATCTCTATTTTTGCGCAAAAAAATATCTCTTTCAATATCAGAAATTTTTTTATTATAATACAAATTTAGTGGGAAATATTTTCCATTATAAACATGATGATAAAATGGACTTTTTCCAATTCAATATAAAATATTTTCCCCATCACGGTGAATTAAAATTAAATTTTTAATAACAATATCAGGAATTCAGCCATTTGTGTCGCTATAACCACTTGGTTCATACGCGGTATTTACTCAAAAAACAGGATTTTTTGAATCAAATTGACTCACAATTTCATCATAAATTCCATATTCTGGTCCACCAAAATAATATAATTCAAATTTTGAAGGGTCAAGCGATGCTCAACTTTTTAAAATTATTGTATCCGGTTTTGCTATGTAATAGTTTGAATAAGCTCCAACAAAATTGATTATTGGCCCAAACATTATTTGAAAAAGTTTAATAAGATCTATTTTATTAGTTCATTTTTCAATTTCATCATAATATTTTTTGCCTTCTTTTCCGAATAAATTGATGCAATGCTTTTTGTATTCCTTACTAAATTTGTCAAGTCAACTAACTAAAATTTTACTTCTATCGTCTTTTTCCAGGTCAAATTTTTTAATTCCATATTTTTTAAACTTTTTTTGAATATTTTCATAGGTTTCTAAAGTTTTTACATTAAATGCAAGGCGATAATCTGCTTCAAAATCCTGAAATTCTTTCTCAATTTTTTTTAAATCATCCTCAATTTCAGGACCTAAATACACCTTATTTGGATCAAAATATTTCGAATTATACTCATTTTGGATTGATAAAAAATCAAAAATTTTTTCTCTATGATTTTCAAGATTTTTCGGTTTTGCATATGGAATTAGTTCTTCGATTTCATCAATTATTAGTTGCTCTACCTCTTTAAGTCTTGCTTTATTTGTATAACTCATTCTAAAAATTGAAGGAAAAGAAATCGAATATTGACAATTTTCAATATCTTCAATATTTTCAACTGCAATTACAACCATTTTTATGTCATTCCAAGAGTTATTATCCCAAAAAATTCCATCAAGATTTCAACATGACCTTGCAACCCGATGATATCTTTCATAAATTATTTTATAAATTTCCTTAGAAATTGATTTTTTATAAAATTTAAAAAATCTTAATTCTTTTGAAAAAAAGGTTGCTTTTTGGATTTCATCAAGCCGAAGTCGATAAACATAATCGCCTTGTTTGTAAGGAATTGCAATCATATCTTCGATTGGATTGTGGCCAATTTTATCTGACTCTGTAGCATTAAAAATTAAAAAAGATATAAATTCTTGATGGCAATATGTAAGTCTGCATTGAGACCGGAAATCCTTAAGGCCATTAGCTGAATTTGAAGGTTCCCTTCAATGCATATAAATATTTCGTGTCGAAAGAATATTGCGAGCATTTACTTCTCGATATCTGTTTTCAATAAATTTTTCCTTAATTTTAATAAGGGAATTTAACTGGTTCTCCATATAAATAGTGAATTCCTTCTACTCTTTTTAGTTTTTCAAATTTGATTTTTTCACCTTTTAGTGCTTTTTCATCTTTAATTTTTGGATGAAGCCTTGCTCGTCTAACATGATAATTTTTGAAAAAAATTTCTTTTTCTTCAACCTTTTTTTAATCTCTTCCTCTCTTTTTTTTATTATCCCCTTCCCATTTAAATACCATGTTTCATCTGATGGCATATTTTGGTATCAATTTTCTTCCATATCAAAAGGTTTATCAATAAAATTTTCCTTAACAAGGTAACCTTTTGGGTAATTTTCATCATTATCATCATTTAAATATGGGACATTATAAGCAAATTTAGCACCAATTATTATGTTAATTGTCGATGCAACTTTGTAAGCCAATTGTTGCATTTTTGTTTTGCTATATGAATAAAAATCAGACTTAAAACTCAATAATCTTTTAACTTTATCGACTACAATTGATGAATTTGACTCTAAATTCGGGAAAAAAATTTCTTCTAAAATTATTGGAAGGCCCATGCTTTCCTGGAGACTAAAAACTGAAAGTGCCCAAGCTGCTTGCTGGCTAATTTTTGTTTCACTAATTATAAATTTTGCTTTATAATTTCCAATACCTGGGAAAAAATAAGCAAGATGAATATCGTTATACTTTTTTAGTTCGTCCTTGTTTGTTATTTCAACAAATTTAACTCTACTTAAAGTTGCAACTTTATCTGATAATTTAGTTTTAGTTTTTATTGCCAAAATATTTAAATCAATAGTAACTGAATTAGGCGTCCTTGTTATAATCGGATTTAGTTCCCGTTTGTCTTGACCTGGTAAAAAAGGACCGTATACTGGACCAGATTTTTGGTGTTTTTCGGATTTTGGGTTTGAAAATGCAGATAGCCAATTTTGATTTTCACTAGAATTTTGATCATTTTGTAGTCAATTATTAGGAATTAATTTTTGATTTTTAGAAATTTTTGTTGGGCCAAATCAAGGATTATTTTCAAAAGTTTTTTCTGGTTTTTTTGGTAATGGTTGCTTCTTGTTGTTTTCGCTTGATGTTTCAGTAAATTGAGGTGAATATGATTGGTGACCACCAATTCGTGGCAATTCTGGTAGTGGGTTTTGGCTAAATCAATTTGCAAATAATCCGCTAAACAAAATTCCACCAAAACCACCTAGCAAAAGAGGAATGGCAGGTAAAAAACCGTCTTCTCTAGGTTTAATTTCCAAAATTGCTTTTGAAATTTCTTCATCTTCTAGTTCATTAACGGCCGCCATTTGGCTGATTTTATTGATTTCTTGGGATTTTTTGCTTAAATTTTCTGTTATTTTTTGGCTAGACGAAGTTTTATCTTGGAAACTATTGTTAGTATAAGAAGTTATTATCAAAGTTGAAAATGCTGCAAAAAGAAATATTTTGCAAACTTTTTTAAGTAAATTTTTACTTTTTTTATTCATCACACTCCATCTTAGGCTTTTCTTGACTTATTTTTATAGCAAAAAACTAGTTGTAATACCTAAATTTTATCACAAAAAATGAAATTTTATAAATTTCTAGGCTTGTATTAGTTGTTTTATTGCTTATATTTTTAGTCTGAATTAGGAAAAATTAGATAAATTAAATCTTATAAATTAAAAAAACATAATAATTACAGTTATTTTTCATAAATTGCGTTTAATCTAAAATCATAATACTCATTTTTATCAAAGTCAATATAATTAACTGTTTTTTCATAAACCTTATAAAATGTTGTTAGTTCAAATTTTGATAATTTTCTTCTTGCACTTTTAGCTAAAAAACCAGATTCACGTAAAAAATTTTGAAAACTTCCCTTTGGATTATCCTTTTTATATTTTTTTTCATATAAATTAATATAATCAAATAATTGACTTAATTCAGAATTCGATCTTCTAATTACATCAATATATAAATTATCATATGAATAAAATTTTGGATCTTTGTTTTGCCGCAAAAAAATATCTCTTTCAATATCAGAAATTTTTTTATTATAATACAAATTTAGTGGGAAATATTTTCCATTATAGACATGATGGTAAAATGGACTTTTTCCAATTCAGTATAAAATATTTTCCCCATCACGGTGAATTAAAATTAAATTTTTAATAATAATATCGGGAATTCAGCCATTCATTGCGCTTTGATCACTTGGATAATATGCGGTTGCGAATCAAAAAACAGGATTTTTTGAACCAAACTTTCCTAAAATTTCATCATAAATTCCATATTCGGGGCCTCCAAAATAATATAATTCAAATTTTGAAGGATCAAGTGTAGCCCAACTTTTTAAAATAATAGCATCTGGTTTAATCATACGAGATTTAAAAAGTTCCCAAATGGAATTGATTAAAGGCCCAAACATAATTTGAAAAAGTTGGATAAGATTTATTTTATGAGTTCATTTTTCGATTTCATCATAATATTTTTCCCCTTCTTTACCGAATAGATTAATACAATGTTTTTGATATTCCGGCCCAAATTTGTCAAGCCAGCTAATTAAAATTTTACTTCTGTCATCTTTTTTAAGATTAAATTTCTTAATATTGTATTTTTCAAATTTTTCTAAAATTTTTTCATAAGTTTCTAAAGTTTTTACATTAAATACAAGTGGGTAATTAGCTTCAAAATCTTGGAATTCTTTTTTGATTTTTTTTAAATCTTCCTCAATTTCAGCACCTAAATACACCTTATTTGGATCAAAATATTTAGAATTATACTCATTTTGAATTGTCAAAAAATCAAAAATTTTTTCTCTGTGATTTTCAAGATCTTTCGGCTTCGCATACGGAATTAGTTCTTCAATTTCATCAATTATTAATTGTTCGGCCGCTTTTAGTCTTATTTTATCAGTATAACTCATTCTAAAAATTGACGGAAAAGAGATTGAATATTGACAATTTTTAGCATCTTCGATATTTTCAATTGCAACTACCACCATTTTTATATCATTTCATGAGTTATTATCCCACAAAATTCCATCAAGATTCCAACGAGATTTCGCCACGCGATGATATCTTTCATAAATTATTTTATAAATTTCTTTAGAAATTGATTTCTTATAAAATTTAAAAAATCTTAATTCCTTTGAAAAAAAAGTAGCTTTTTGGATTTCATCAAGTCGAAGTCGATAAATATAATTGCCTTGTTTATAAGGAATTGCGATCATATCTTCAATTGGATTGTGGCCGTCTTTGTAGGAACTAGTGGCAGCAAAGTCTAAAAAAGGAATAAATTCACGCTGACAATAATAAGGAAGACAACGCAATTCCTTATTTCCGTTCACCTCTCAAATATAAGGTTCTCTTCAATGCATGTAGATATTTCTTGTCGAGATAAAATCGCGGACCTTTACTTCTCGATATCTATTTTCTAAAAATGTTTCCTTAATTTTAATAAGAGAATTTGACTGGTTCTCCATATAAATAGCGAATTCCTTCAACTTTTTTTAGGTTTGATTCTTTTTAAAACTAAAAAACACGTTTTTGAGAGTTAATTTTGGCGTGTTTAAATGTAATCGTATTACGATTTTAGTTTCTGATAACCTTTTTACCCCTCTTTTTAAACCAAAAAAGCATCAAAAATAACAAAAATTTAGCAACACGATTTTTTTAATAATAATAAAAACTAATAATTACAGTTATTTTTTATAAAGCGCATTGAATCTAAAATCATAATATTCGTTTTTTTCGGGATTAATGTAATTAACAGTTTTCTTGTGTTTAGTAAAAAACGATGTTCTTTCAAATGCTGATAATTTTCTCCTTGCGCTTTTAGTTAATAAGTCCGATTTGTGTAAGAAATTTTCAAAATGTTCATTTAAATTATTTTTTTTATAATTTTTTTCATATAAATTAATATAATCAAACAATTTGCTTAACTGCTCGTTGGTTCTTCTAATTACATCGATATTTAAATCATATTTATATGAATAAAATTCTGGATCTTTGTTTTGCCGCAAAAAAATATCTCTTTCAATATCAGAAATTTTTTTGTTATAATATAAATTTAGCGGAAAATATTTTCCATTATAGACATGATGATAAAATGGTGATTTTCCAATTCAGTATAAAATATTTTCCCCATCACGGTAAATTAAAATTAAATTTTTAGTAATAATATCGGGAATTCAGCCATTTGTGCCGGTTCTTCCACTTGGTTCATAACCAGTATTCAATCAGAAAACAGGATGTTTTGAGTCAAATTGTTCTAAAATTTCATTATAAATTCCATATTCCACACCGCCAAAATAATATAATTCAAATTTTGAAGGATCAAGCGAACCTCAACTTTTTAAAATGATGGCATCAGGTTTGGTTATGTAATAATTTGAGCGCGTTCAAACAAAATCTATTAAAGGTCCAAACATAATTTGGAAAATTTGGACTAGATTTATTTTATGAGTTCATTTTTCGATTTCATCATAATATTTTTCCCCTTCTTTACCGAATAGATTAATACAATGTTTTTTGTAATCAAGTCCAAATTTGTCAAGCCAACTAATTAAAATTTTACTTCTGTCATCTTTTTCAAGATTAAATTTCTTAATATTGTATTTTTCAAATTTTTCTAAAATTTTTTCATAAGTTTCTAAAGTTTTTACATTAAATACAAGTGGGTAATTAGCTTCAAAATCTTGGAATTCTTTTTCGATTTTTTTTAAATCATCCTCAATTTTAGCACCTAAATACACCTTATTTGGATCAAAATATTTGGAATTATATTCATTTTGAATTGATAAAAAATCAAAAATTTTTTCTCTATGATTTTCAAGATTTTTCGGTTTTGCATGTGGAATTAGTTCTTCAATTTCATTGATTATTAGTTGCTCGACTTCTTTAAGCCTTGTTTTATTTGTATAACTCATTCTAAAAATTGACGGAAAAGAGATTGAATATTGACAATTTTGAGCATCCTCGATATTTTCAATTGCAACTACCACCATTTTTATATCATTTCAGGAGTTATTATCTCAAAAAATACCATCAAGATTTCAACGAGATTTTGAAACCCGATGATATCTCTCGCTGATTATTTTATAAATCTCTTTAGAAATTGATTTTTTATAAAATTTAAAAAATCTTAATTCTTTTGAAAAAAAAGTAGCTTTTTGGATTTCATCAAGCCGAAATCGATAAACATAATCGCCTTGTTTGTAAGGAATTGCAATCATATCTTCAATTGGATTGTGCAATCCCAAACTTGAGGAAGAATTGTTAAATTCTAAAAATGGCATAAATTTAATATCACAATAAGGTAAAGGAGGCCAACAGTCAACTATTTTTTCACCATTGATTTCCGAAATAGGTGGCACTTTTCAGTGCATGTAGATATTTCTTGTTGAAATAAAATCGCGCGGAATCACCTCGCGATATCTATTTTCGATAAATTTTTCCTTAATTTTAATAAGGGAATTTAACTGGATCTCCATATAAATAATGAATTCCTTCTATTTTTTTTAGGTCGCTATGTCTTATATCCTTTCCCGTTTTTTCATTTTTTTCTCTATCACTTGGTTTGAATTTAACCCTTCTAACATGGTAGTTTTTAAAAAAAATAGACTTTTTTTCTAATTTCTTTCAGATATTTTTAGTTCTATTTGGGTCTATTTTTGGGTTTTCTAAATAATATGTTTCACTTGATGGCATATTTATATATCAATTTTCATTTTTATCAAATATTTCTTCATAAAAATCTTCAACAATATAATAACTTTTTGGATAATTTGGATCATTATCATTGTTTAAATATGGAATATTGTATCCTAAATTTGCTCCATTTATTGTGTTGATTGTGGCGGCAATTTTGTATGCTAATTGCTGCATTTTATGTTTACTATAAGAATAAAAATTAGGTCTAAACATTAATCTTTTCAAAAATTTTTCTATTAAATTTAATGGTTGTAATCGAATATTTGGGAAGAAATTTTTTTCTAAAATTTCTGGAATTCCTAATTCAATTTGTAGACCTAAAATTGAAAGCTCTCAAGCAATCGGTTCACTAATTTTAGTTTTGCTAATTATAAATTTTGGTTTTCCACCTGGAACTTCGTCAAAAAAGTATGCAAGATGAATATCTTTATAATCTTTTAATTTTTTCCTATCAGTAATTTCGACGAATTCGACTCTGCTTAAGGCTGCAACTCTCTCTGATAATTTTGTTTTGGTTATTATCGATAAAATATTAAGATCAATTGTTATTGAATTAGCACTTTTTGCAACAATTGGGTCGAGTTCGCGCTTATCTTCGCCCGGTAAAAATGGCCCATATACAGGTCCAGAATTCTCAATTTTAGATTTTTTTTCAGTTTTTTGGAAATAATCAAGAAAAGAACTTTGGTATGAATTATTTTCATACCTTTTTGATACTTTTTTCTCAGTATTTTGACTTGGTTTTTGGTCAATTTGTGGGGCATATGAGCCAACATTGCCCAATCGAGGTAATTCGGGTAGTGGATTTTGGCCAAGTCAACTTGAAAATACCCCGCCAAATAGAATTCCGCCAAGCGCCCCAAATAAAAGTGGGATTGCTGGGGCAAACTCATCTTCTCTAGGTTTAATTTCCAAAATTGCTTTTGAAATTTCTTCATCTTCTAGTTCATTAACGGCCGCCATTTGGCTGATTTTATTGACTTCTTGGGATTTTTTGCTTAAATTTTCTGTTATTTTTTGGCTAGACGGAGTTTTATCTTGGAAATTATTATTACTATAAGAAGTTATTATTAAAGTTGAAAATGCTGCAAAAGAGAACATTTTGCAGACTTTTTTAAGTAAATTTTTACTTTTTTTATTCATAACCGTCCTCCTTCTTAGTCTTTTTTTGACTAATTTTTATAGCAAAAAACTAGTTGTAATACCTAAATTTTATCAGAAAAAACAAAATTTTTATAAATTTTAGGCTTGTATTAATTGTTTTATTGCTTATATTTTTAGTCTGAATTAGGAAAAATTAGATAAATTAAATCTTATAAATTAAAAAAACATAATAATTACCGTTATTTTTTATAAATTGCGTTTAACCTAAAATCATAATATTCATTTTTATCAAAGTCAATATAATTAACTGTTTTTTCATAAACCTTATAAAATGTTGTTAGCTCAAATTTTGATAATCTTCTTCTTGCACTTTTAGTAAGCAAATCAGATTTATGCAAAAAATCTTGAAAACTTTTACCTGGATTATCTTTTTTATATTTTTTTTCATATAAATTAATATAATCAAATAATTGACTTAATTCAGAATTTGATCTTCTAATTACATCAATATATAAATTATAATCATATGAATAAAATTCCGGATCTTTGTTTTCGCGCAAAAAAATATCTCTTTCAATATCAGAAATTTTTTTGTTATAATATAAATTTAATGGAAAATATTTCCCATTATAAACATGATGATAAAATGGTGATTTTCCAATTCAGTATAAAACATTGTCGCCATCCCGGTGAATTAAAATTAAATTTTTTGTAATAATATCGGGAATTCAGCCATTTGTTGAGCTATGACCACTCGGTTCATACGCGGTATTTACTCAGAAAACAGGATATTTTGAGTCAAATTTTTCTAGAATTTCATCATAAATTCCATATTCGGGACCTCCAAAATAATATAATTCAAATTTTGAAGGATTAAGACAACCCCAACTTTTTAAAATAACAGCATCTGGTTTGAGGGTGTGTGATGTTTTATATGTTCATATAAAATAGATTAAAGGTCCAAACATAATTTGGAAAATTTGGATTAGATTTATTTTATTTGTCCATTTTTCAAGTTCATCATAATATTTTTCACCATCTTTTCCGAATAGATTAATACAATGTTTTTGATATTCCGGCCCAAATTTGTCAAGCCAACTAATTAAAATTTGATTTCTGTCGTCTTTTTCAAGATCAAATTTCTTAATATTGTATTTTTTAAATTTTTCTAAAATTTTTTCATAAGTTTCTAAAGTTTTTACATTAAATACAAGTGGGTAATTAGCTTCAAAATCTTGGAATTCTTTTTCGATCTTTTTTAAATCACCCTCAATTTTAACACCTAAATACATCTTATCTGGATCAAAATATTTGGAATTATACTCATTTTGGATTGACAAAAAATCAAAAATTTTTTCTCTGTGATTTTCAAGATTTTTCGGTTTCGCATACGGAATTAATTCTTCAATTTCATTGATTATTAGTTGCTCGACTTCTTTAAGCCTTGTTTTATTTGTATAACTCATTCTAAAAATTGAAGGAAAAGAAATTGAATATTGACAATTCTGAGCATCTTCGATATTTTCAATTGCAACTACCACCATTTTTATATCATTTCAGGAGTTATTATCTCAAAAAATACCATCAAGATTTCAACGAGATTTTGAAACCCGATGATATCTCTCGCTGATTATTTTATAAATCTCTTTAGAAATTGATTTTTTATAAAATTTAAAAAATCTTAATTCTTTTGAAAAAAAAGTAGCTTTTTGGATTTCATCCAGACGAAGTCGATAAATATAATCGCCTTGTTTATAAGGAATTGCGATCATATCCTCAATTGGATTGCGGGTATTTTTATATGATGGAATGCCGTTAATCTCCAAAAAAGGATCAAATTTATCATCACAATAACACGAAATAGAAAAACAGTTAAATTTTTTCTCTCCATTAACCCAAATATAAGGTTCTTTCCAGTGCATATAAATGTTTCTTGTTGAAAAAAAATCTCGGATATTTACTTCTCGATATCTATTTTCTAGGAATTTTTCTTTAATTTTAATAAGGGAATTTGACTGGGTCTCCATATAAATAGTGAATTCCTTCAACTTTTTTTAGGTTTGGTTCTCAAACTCTATCTTTCTTATTATTAGGATGCAATTTATATCGTCTAACATGGTAATTTTTAAAAAAAATACTTTTTTTCGCTATTTTTTTTCTCTGGTTTTCTCTCTCGACTGGGTCTTCTTCCTTTCCATCCAAATATCACGTTTCCCCCGATGGCATATTTATGTATCAATTTTCGTTTTTATCAAATATTTCTTCATAAAAATCTTCAACAATATAATAACTTTTGGGATAATTTGGATCATTATCATTATTTAAATATGGAACATTATATCCTAAATTTCCATAATTTATTGTGTTGATTGTGGCGGCAATTTTGTAGGCTAATTGCTGCATTTTATGTTTATTATAAGAATAAAAATTAGGTCTAAACATTAGTCTTTTCAGAAATTTTTCTATTAAATCTAATGGTTGTAATCGAATATTTGGGAAGAAATTTTTTTCTAAAATTTCTGGAATTCCTAATTCAATTTGCAGACCTAAAATTGAAAGCTCCCAAGCAACCGGTTCACTAATTTTAGTTTTGCTAATTATAAATTTTGGTTTTCCACCTGGAACTTCGTCAAAAAAGTATGCAAGATGAATATCTTTATAATCTTTTAATTTTTTTCTATCAGTAATTTCGACAAATTCGACTCTGCTTAAGGCTGCAACTCTCTCTGATAATTTTGTTTTAGTTATTATCGATAAAATATTAAGATCAATTGTTATTGAATTAGCACTTTTTGCAACAATTGGGTCGAGTTCGCGCTTATCTTCGCCAGGCAAAAATGGCCCATATACAGGTCCAGAATTATCAATTTTAGATTTTTTTTCAGTTTTTTGGAAATAATCAAGAAAAGAACTTTGGTATGAATTATTTTCATACCTTTTTGATACTTTTTTCTCAGTATTTTGACTTGGTTTTTGGTCAATTTGTGGGGCATATGAGCCAACATTGCCCAATCGAGGTAATTCGGGTAGTGGATTTTGGCTAAGTCAACTTGAAAATAACCCGCCAAATAGAATTCCACCAAGCGCCCCAAATAAAAGTGGGATTGCTGGGACAAACTCATCTTCTCTTGGTTTGATTTTTAGAATTGCTTTTGAAATTTCATCTTCGTCAACGTTATTAACAGAAGCCATTTGACTAACTTTATATGTGTTTTGAGACTTTTCACTTCAATTTTCCGTATTTCTTCTACTAATAACAGATTGAATTTGTAGATTGTCATTAGTAGAAGAAATTACAAATAAAGTTGAAAAAATACCAAAAAGAGAAATTTTGATTATTTTTTTAAATAAATTTTTCTTACTTTTTTTCATCTTTTTGTTTACTCCAATTTTTTAGTATTTTATCTAAGTAGATAATACGTTTTTATAATGTAACTTTATCAAAAAAAAAAAAAAAAAAAGAAAAAGAAAAAATAAATTTTTGGTGGATTTTAAAAAATACTATAAATTAGGACACTTTTTCAAATAAAGAAAAATTATTTGTCTTTAATAATCAAAGAATCATGGTCCATATCAGGGTGTTTGTCAAGTCCTAAATAGTCCAAAATGGTTGGTGCAATATTTGCTAATTTTCCGCTTTTTAGTTTGATGGTTTTATCACTTGAAATTAACATAACCGGAAAAGTTGTGTGTTTTGTTGACGGATTTCCGTTTTCATCCTCTGTTAATTCAGCATTTCCATGATCAGCGGTAATGAAAAAGTCAAAATTTTTTTCTTCTGCCCATTTGCAAATTCTACCAATTTGAAAATCAAGAATTTCAACAGCCTTAATAGTTGCTTTCAAATCTCCGGTATGACCAACCATATCCGGATTTGCAAAATTCATGATGATAAAATCATAATTTTGCCCAACTTCAAGAAGTTTATCAGTAATTTCAACAGCTGACATCTGTGGAAAATCAGCATATGATTGCACTTTTAGTGAATCAATTAAAATTCTATCTGAATTTTCTAGTTCAAGTTCAACACCTCCGTCAACAAAAAAAGTGACATGGGCATATTTTTGTGTCTCAGCTAGTCGAAGCTGCCTAAATCCAGCCATTGAAATTAATTTTCCCAAAGGATTTTCGACTCTCATTTCTTCAAAGGCGACTAGGCAATTTATGCCTTCATATTTCATCATTGAAACAAAAACATCGGTTTTTATAGGATTTTTTGGCTTTTGTTCATATAAATCAGTCTGTAAAATTAAGTGGCTTAGCTGCCTTGCTCGATCAGGTCGAAAGTTGAAAAAAATCACTGGATGATCATCAGCTAAAAAATCTTTCTTGTTGACTTTGAGGTTAATTGCAGGTTCAAAAAATTCATCACTTACCCCTTTTTCATATTGAAAGTTGATATAATCAATTGGATCAGTGAAGGTATTTTCTGCTTTTCCTAAAAGTGCATTATAACCTAATTCGACACGGTCAAACATTTTATCGCGGTCCATTGAATAAAAACGGCCAGAAATTGAAGCTATTTTATAATCTTCATAATTTTTTAATTTTAAATTTAACATTTTAATTCAGGGCTTAATTGACTTTGGGCCAACATCACGCCCATCACCAAAAAGGTGAAGATTTAGTTTTTTAACCCCAAAATTAGCGGCAAAATCAATCAGGGCAAAAAGATGATCTTGGTGGGAATGGACCCCTCCAGGTGAAAAAAGACCCATAATTTGCAGCGGAAATCCAGTTTTGATACTATGCCTAAAGGCTAAAATAAATTTTTCATTTTCAAAAAACTTACCTGTTTTTAAAGCATTATTTATAATTGAAATACCTGTATAGACAACAAAACCAGCGCCAATATTTAAATGACCGACTTCGCTATTGCCCATCTGACCTTCAGGAAGTCCGACTTCTTGACCAGAAGCAGCAATTAAACTATTTGGATATTCTTGAAAAAGTCTATCAAAAACAGGTGTTTTTGCCAGTGCAAAACCATTTCCTTGGGATTCAAGGCGCAATCCAAGTCCGTCAATAATAATTAAAACTAATTTTTTTTTCACATTTTTCCTATTTTTTTGCATTTTTGACAGAGCGCATTACTGCTCTAATTTGGGCTTCTGATGGTTTTCTACCCATTTGCATATACATTGCCCTGATCATATTTTCGGTTATTGGAGGATTTTCTCTTATTTGTTTTTCAAACATTTTTTTTGAAACAACAAGAGCAATGATTCCACCAACAATAAAAAGAATAATTCCAACCGAAATTGTAATTCCGATTCAGCCACCAAGACCAACTCCGCCAGCAACATTGATATTTGTGGCGATTTTTTCAGTGCTTTCAGCGAATAATTTAATTATTTTTCCCATTTTTTTCCTCTAACTTTGCATAAATTTTTTCAGTGATACTAAAATGAAGTTTAACATTTTCTTCAAGAAAAATTTTGCCATATTTTTCAATTTGACCAACACAAAAATTAACAATTTTTTCAATCTGATTGGAACCAGCAGGAAAAACAGCCTTTCATTTCTCTTGCCTTTTAGCAAATTTTTGACTTAAAGCAAATTTTGCAATTATTGAGGCTGCGCCTACTTGCTTAATTTTTGTATCAGCTTTTTTTTCTAAGATAAGTGGGAATTTTTGAAAATCTCAAGGTTCAATTTTTAAAAATTCCGCTATTTTTGCAAAATATTCCTTAAACTTTTTTTCACTTACAAATCCATCAATAAAAATTTTATTAATTTTTTCATTTTCAAGATTCAAAATCAAATCATTTAAAACTCGAAAATACAAAAGTGACTTAATTTGATGTGAATTTAGTCCATCTTCAATAAGTTTATTATACTCATTCATTTCAAGACTGGTAAATTTATGTTTTATTTTTTGGTCTATGTTTATAACCTGAAAAAGATCAGAAATTTTTTTTTCTGTTAAAAGTTTTGAATCAACTATTTGTATTAAAAGTTCATTTTTAATCTCTTTTTCACGAAAAACTGCACAACATACAGTTAAATTTGTAAAATATTCACCAACTCCAACTTCATCACAACCAATAACTAAGTCATCTAGAGCATATAATTGGTTTTTAGACAAGATCATCTTCTTTCAAAGTAAGAATTTTTTCTTTAATTTTGGTCATTATTTTTTGCTTATTTAGCTTCCATTCAACAAAATTAAGAATGAAAACAGGGTATTTTTTTTCTTCAATAAACTTGATAGCATCAAAATATTTAATATATTCTTTTGGGTCTTTGTATTCTAAAGAATCAAGGTAGACTGCAAATAAAAGTTGACTCTGATCAAAAATAGCTACATCAATTTCCTCGCTACCGATAGCAAAATTTGTTTTTGTTTCAAAATCAGGGAAATTTTTGCTAAATTCTTCAATAAATTCCTGTTGAAAATCAGTAAAAAATCTAGATTTTTGCACATTTTGTAATTCAGCAAGTGAGAGTTCTGTCTTTTTCTTGCGTGAATAATGAATTTGTGATTGGATATCAAGGTCTAAAAAGTTAATTCATTCTTTAAAAATTTCAAGATCTTCAGAATTTGAAGTATTCTGAATTTCATCAGCATTTATTGATTTGCAAATTATCATTTTTTGTCTTGCGCGAGAAGTAGCTACATTTAGGGCGTTTTTTCCACCTTTTCTTGCAATATAAGTAGAAACGAATTTCGCACTTTGGTCATATGCAACTGAAATTATTACTAAATCTGCCTCATCTCCTTGAATATTTTCAAGACTATTAACGATAATTTTATCAGTATAAATTAATTTTTCAATTTCAGGGTAGGATTCAAAAATGATTCTTTCAATTGCATTTTGCTGATTTTTATTAAAGGCCAGAATGATCATTGTTGGAAATTTGTTAATATTTTTCTGGGCAATTTCGACAACGGCTTTGGCTTCAACAAGATTTTGTTGTCCATCTCATTGGCCATTTACATTTTGAACTTCAATTACATCAGTGCCTTCAAATTTGTAATTATTTGCAATTTTTAGTTCTGATTCATAAAAATGGCGTGAGTTAAAAGTCATCAGGGAAGCATGATGTGAGCGATAATTTTTATCTAACATAATATTAAAAACACCTTTAGAATGGGCATATTCTAGGATTGATTCAATATTTGCAAAGGCATCATCTTCAGATTCTTCATTTATTTTAGAGGCAAATCAACGAATCGGCTGCATTTGTTGGTGATCACCAACTAAAACTTTTATTTTTCCATAAAATAAAAGAGGCAAAGCTTCCTCAAGGAACATTTGCGAAGCCTCATCGATTATTACATAATCAAAATATTTTTTCTCAAACATTATAAGTTCAATGTCAGGGGTTGTAATAATTACCGGAAATAAAACCTTAATAATTTCAGAATGTTTTAGTAAAAATTTATAAGGTGACATTTTCTTTTTCTGCTTTACACTTAAACGAAAACGAGTATAAAGTTGTTGGAATTCATTATCATTATTTAATTTAGCAAGGATTTCAAATACTTTTTTTGCATGAAAAATAAATAAAGCTTTATCATCAAGAACTTCAACTTTTGGTTTTCTTGAAAAATTCAGGAATTTTTCAAGGTTTTCAAAATTGGAAATTTCCAATTTTGAAATTTTATTATAAATATTTTCTAGATTATCATCATAATTTGCTAAATTTTCAAGAATTAAATTTACATCTTCCCGTAAATCTTTTGAAACACTATGAAGTGCTTTTTCATAAATTTTTAGTTTTCTTTTAAGTTGAGTTTCGACAATATGCAATTTTAGTTTAGTTTCTGTTCTTGGCGATCTTTTTGGATTAATTTTTATTGATTTATTTAGTTTAAAAATTGCTTCAGCAACATTAAGGGCGAAAAAATTATTGGCTGTTTCAATTATTTTATAAGCCTCTAAAGTGTTTCTGAGAATGTCAGTTTTTGGGAAAATGTTAGCTAAAAGTTCTAAATATTTCCGATCATCATCAGAGAAAACTTTGATTTCATCAATTTTGGATTCCATATTGAAATTTTCAATAATTTCAATATATTCTTCAATTGGTTTATAAAAATCCTTATAGTTTTCAAGTTTTTCATTAATGACAAAAAGGCAGAAAAATGACATCATTTTCAGTCTTTTTCTTAGGACAACAAGCGCAATTTTTTTCTGTGAACTAACAAGAGCTGTCCTATTTAGCGCGATAATATTAGAAATTATATTTGCAATTGTCTGTGATTTTCCGGTTCCTGGGGGGCCTCAGATAATTGTATTTTGCAAAATTGCTGAAATATGGGCATAATCCTGTGTGAAATTAGTTGGTTGGATTTTAAAAAATCCTGTAAATTTAGGTGAAAATATTGATTTTTCAATTGCTGTCCGATAACCAGTTTTATTAATATCAACTTCAATTAGGTTGTGAATTTCGCCTGTTTTTATCATTTTTTCCATAATGCTTCGTTGGTGTGAGCCACCAATGTTAAAAAATCCTAAAACGGCACCAGGATGAAAATTTATACTATCTTCACTTGTTGCAAATTCCTTAGGAATTTTACCTTCAATACTTGGGATTTCAAATTTATCATTATAGAATTTTTTTACATTTTCCATTAATTCCGTAATTGAAAATTCGGAAAAATCAAAGTCAAAATTAAAATCTATATCGAGCTTTCTTAAAAAAGTAAGCAATTTAGCGTTCAATTTTATATGTCCATCAGCGTTTAGTCTTGGTACTGAGTTTACAATAGTAACTTCACATTCCTTGACAAATAAAGGACCAAAAAAACTTCTATCTTCAATTGTAAGCGAAATATATCCAAAACCGATATGGACTGGCCATATATTTCTGTCCCTTAAAATATCATAAGCTTTCTTAATTAGTCGCTTCCATTTTGCTAGGCTTGTTTGTTTTTTATAAGAAATTTTACTTAAAATTTCCTTTTTTCCACCTTCAAAATCAGTATTTAACGATCTTAATAAAAGCGGATTTAGCTTATAATCTGAACTTTTTAGAAATTCAACTAGTTCATCCTTTGTATTTATTGACTCGATTTTTTCACTAAAATCATCAAATTCATTTGATGCAAGTGATACTGATGAGATCGGTGAATTAATTAATTTTTTAAAATCACTTAATTTTAAAGCGCCATATAAATCGATATAATTTTCATTATCAATTCTAGTAAAAAGTGCAGAATCAGCCCTTTCGACTGTAATTAAGTTTGCAAGCAAACGTTCATAACTTAAATTTTGGTTTGTATTATTTAGTTTTTGATTTTCACGGTTTTGAGTTCCAAATTTTTGTATTTTCACTGTAATTTCCTTAGGATTTTTTAAACATTTCTAAACTTATCCAAAATTATTTATTGCTTCTGAAATTGCTTTAGATTTATTACCAACTATCAAAGTTATTGTATCTGAGCTAACAAAAATACCTGAAATCCCCTTTAATTTCTTTATTTTTTCAAAATCAAGATTTTCTGTTGATCTTAGTTTAATTCTTAATCGGGAAATATTAAAATCACTTTTTTTAATATTTGACCTCCCGCCTAACAAGTTAATTAAAACCTCAATTTTAAAGTCAAAATTTTGTTCATAAGTGAAATCAGAATTCTTTTTATTATGTTTTTTTTTAAGATATTTTGCAAATAAACCAAAAGTAAAAATTTGTAGAAAAAAATAAATGATTTTAGAAACTAATTTCATAATTATGTTTTAAATTATACTTATTTTTAAAACTTTTTATATAAATTATGTTAAAATTTTTTAATTATGAAAAAAAGATTGGTTACTGGCATTACGGCAACAGGAAAATTAACGCTTGGGAATTATTTAGGATCGATAAAACCTAGTCTTGATCTGCAAAATGAATACGAAAATTTTATTTTCGTTGCTGACCTTCACGCGCTTACTTTGCCAATTGATCCAAAAGAATTAGCTGAAAACCGTAAAAGTATTTTTGCTTTTTATCTTGCATGCGGATTTGATCCAGAAAAAACAGTGCTTTTTTTTCAATCTGAAATTAGCCAACATTCTGAATTATTTTGACTTTTACAGTCTGAAACTACAATTGGTGAACTTTCGAGAATGACCCAATTCAAAGACAAAGCGCGTTTAAAACAGGATAATAATACTGAAAAAATTCCCACCGGACTTTTAACTTATCCAATTTTGATGGCTGCAGATATTCTTTTGTATAACCCAGATTTTGTAACAGTTGGTGCTGATCAGTTGCAACATCTTGAATTAGTGCGGAAAATTGCCCAAAGATTTAATAAAATTTATAAAACCGACTTTAAAATTCCAAGAACAATAATTTCTGAAAGAACACAGAAAATTATGTCGCTAACTGATCCAGAAAAAAAGATGTCCAAATCTACTCAATCAAAAAATTCGACTATTTTTTTAACAGACAGTCCTGATGAGGCATATCAAAAAATTCAAAAAGCACAAACAGATTCTTATAATGAAGTTAATTTTAATTTTGCAAAACCTGGAGTTGCCAATCTTTTAAACATTTTTATGGGACTTACTGGAATACCAGTTGATGAAACTCAGGCGTTTTTTGAGGGAAAATCTTACCAGTTTTTAAAACAAAAAGTTGGGATAATAGTTGCTGAATTTTTAAGAGATTTACAAGAAAAATATCAAAAAAATCTCGATTTAGTCGAGATTTATGCAAAAAAAGGCGCTAAAAAAGCAAAAGAAGTTGCTGTTTCTAACTTTGAAAAAATCAAAGAAAAAATAGGATTATAATTTATGGACTTAAAAATTGACTATAAATTAAATCATTCAAGTTCACACCTCTTAGCATTAGCAATTAAAATTCTTTATCCGGGTGTAAAATTTGGAATTGGCCCTGTTTTTGATGATGGTTTTTATTATGATTTTGATCTTTCAGTCTCAATTTCGCAATCTGATTTTCCAAAAATTGAGAAATTAATGAAAAAGTTGGTTTCAAAAAATCTAAAGATTGTTGAAACCGATGGGAAGAACCTTGATTTTCAAAATCAAATTTATAAAGCGGAATTAAAAAATGACCTAGAAAAAAAAGGTGAAAAAATCACTTATTTTTCAATAGTTGATAGTAAAAACAACATACTTTTTGAAGACTTATGTTATGGAAATCATCTTGAATCTCTAGGAAAAATTCAAAATTTTAAACTTTTAAAAATTGCCGGCGCTTATTGAAAAGGTGATTCTAAAAACAAACAGTTAACCCGAATTTATGGAACTAGTTGAGATTCAAAAGAAAATCTTGATAAATTTCTTGGAATTTTACAAGAAAGACAAGAAAGAGATCATCGAAAAATCGGGGCAAAATTAAAACTGTTTACATTTAGTTCTTATTTTGGCCATGGTTTTCCAGTTTGACTTGAAAATGGAATGCGAATTTATAATAAAATTCGCCAAAAAATTCTTGAATTTGACCGTAATTACGGATTTAAAGAGGTTCTTACGCCCCATTTTGGCCATAAGGAATTATATAAAATTTCCGGACATTTATTACATTATCGCGATGATATGTTTAAAGGCTTAAAAATTGAAAACGAGGAGCTAATTCCGCGTCCGATGACTTGCCCACATCATATTATCCTTTTTTCACAGCAACTTTTTAGTTATCGAAATTTACCATATCGAATCTCTGAACAATCACGATTATATCGTTATGAAAAATCAGGAGCACTTTTAGGCCTTGAACGCGTTCGAGCTATGGATTTAACAGAAGGGCATATTTTTGTTAGTAAAAGTCAAATTTTTAGTGAAATTAGTCATCTTTTTCAAATGATTTCTGAGGTACTTGATTTTTTTAAGGTCCAAATTTTTTATATCTCATTTTCAAAAAGAGACCCTAAAAACAAGGATAAATTTTTTCAAGATGATCAAATGTGGGAACAGGCAGAAGCTGATTTAAAGCAGTTTTTAGATCAAAATAAAATTAATTATATAGAAAAAATCGGTGAAGCTGCTTTTTATGGTCCCAAAATTGACTTCCAAGTTAAAACTGCACTAAATAAAGAGTTAACAATTTCAACTTTACAACTTGATTTCCTTTTACCTGAAAAATTTAAAATTTCCTTTATAAATGAGTATAATAAAAAAGAAACTCCAATTTTAATTCACCGCGGTTTAATAGGCACTTATGAACGGTTTATAGCGCTTTTATTAGAACAAAGCAAGGGAAATTTACCTTTCTGAATCTCGCCAAAACAGATAATTGTTATTCCAGTAGCTGAAAAACATAATGATTTTGCCCAAAAAATTCATAAAATTCTTTTTGATCTTGGATTTAATTCGGAAATTGATCTCAGATCTGAGCGCATTTCGCGCAAAATCCGCGAGGCAAATTTAGAAAAAATAAATTTTCAGGTAATAATCGGGGATGAGGAAATTACAAAAAATGAAATTACCTATAGAAAATTTGGTTCTCCTGAATTATTTAGAATTTCCCTAGTTGATTTTGTCGATTTGTTGAAAAACAGCGAAAAAAATGTATAAAAAAATAACGAAAATTCCTGATTTTTTATTTGCATTGCTTACAATAATTCTTCCGATTAGCCTTATTTATGCATTTTTTTCGCCTGATTTTTATGGAAAAACTATAATTTCCTTCTGAATTTTGCTTCTAATAACAATTTTAAATTTTTTTTTATGTTTTCTGATATCATTTATTTGGATAAGATTAAAAATTGTTAATTTTTCCTTTATTTTTTATTATCCGATAATCCTTTTTTCGTTGAGCATTTTGCTTGTAACATATCCTTTAAATGATTCAAAAAGTCTCGTGATTTTACGTGTTTTTTTGGTTTTTTTATCAATTTTCTTAATTATTCCTTCGTTAATAATTAAGAAAAAAATTGTGCAAAAAGCCCAATTAAATTTAATCAATAAAAGAACAAAAAAACATTAAAATCAAAAATTTTAGTTATAATTTATATTATATAACTGTTTTTAGGGGAAGAATTACATTATGACAGAAAAAAATAATATAAATTACGATGTAATTATTATTGGTTCGGGAATTATTGGAACTAATATTGCTTATGAACTTAGTAAATTTGAGCTTAAAATTGCACTTTTAGAAGCAAAAAAATACCCAGCATCTGAGACAACAACAGGAAATTCAGGGATAATTCATTGTGGTTTTGATCCAAGTCCAGGAAAATTAAAAGCAAAATTCAATGTTTTAGGCCATAAATTATGGACTGAAAATATTTTTAAAAAAATTATTTTTCCGCGTCAAAAAGCCAAAAGCGTAGTTTTGGCATTTGACTCTGAAGAAGAAAAAATAATTTACGATCTTTATAAACGAGGAATTATTAACGGTCTTGACCCTAAAAACTTATCGATTTTAAGCAAAAAAGAACTTAAATTAGCGCATCCAGATGTATCAGAAGAAGCAGTCTTAGCGCTTGAGTGCTTGAATTCCTGGGTGGTAGATCCAGTTAAGGCCGCGTATGCTTTTTTGGAAATTTCTAGGAAAAATGGTTTAGAATTTTTTAGTAGTTCAAAAGTTATTTCAATTTCTAAAAATAGTCAAAATTTTTTCCTAATTAAAACAGAAAACCAAAATAATCCTTTTTTTCAGTCAAAAATTATAATAAATGCCGCCGGTCATTATGCCGATGAAATCGGAAAAATAGCCGGTTTTGGCGAATTTAGTCAAAAACAAAGGCGCGGTCAATATTTAATTTTAAAAAATCACCCCAATATAAAAAATATTTATTTTTTAGTCCCTTCAAAATACGGAAAAGGAGTAATTGTTGCGCCTCGGCCAGACGGAAACATCTTAGTTGGGCCAACAGCTAAAGAAAATATATCGAAAAATAAGGTAAATTGCCTTGATTTTGATCTGAATGAAGAAATTCAAAAAATTGGTCATAAAATAATTCCTAGCCTTGATTATTCAGAAACGGTTTTTGCTTTAGCAGGTTCCCGACCAATCGAAGCTGAGAAAAGTGACTTTGTGATTAAACCAGCTTTTAATGACCCAAATTTTATTTTTGCAGCCGGAATGCAGTCCCCTGGTTTGTCAGCTTCCCCAGCAATTGCTCTTGAAATAGTCAATTTTGTAAAAAATCGGATTGATTTGGTTAAAAAAACCGAATTAGTGGAAACTATTGAATATATCTAAATTAATTCTGGCTAAAATAGATATAATATTTAAATTTATCTATGAATTAAAGTATTTTTCAAATTAACCAGAAAATTTAAATAAAAATTTTTTGTCTAATTTAGCTATTTTTAATTAATAAAATCGACTGATGTTTCTGAATTAAATTAGGAATAACTTTAATCTTTGAGCTAAAAAGAATATTAAAATTTTTAAAATCATATTCATAAGAAAGATGTGAAAAATTATGAATAACTTTAATCACTTTATTTTTAGCAGTAATTTTAAAGATAATTAATCCTTTATTGTTATCAACAGTTTCAAATTTTAGCTGTTTTTTGATTTTTTGGTTTGTATCAAGCCGAAAAAATGGAGAATTTTGGCGAAATTGATTAATTTCGGCAAGAAAATCAAAGATTTTCTCTTTGATTTCATTGTTTTTAAGAATTTCAAAATTCAATCCATTTGTGAAATCTGTGGTTTTATCAGAATGAAAATCAAGATATTTGCCCGCTAAAAACGAAAAAGGCGGTCTTTTTATGTTTAAATTAGGATAGCAATTTTGATAACTGCCCCCAGAAAAATCACAAATTCTTGAAAAAGCAAATTCAGTCCCAGCACTAAGTGAAATTTTTCCTTGGACAAAATTGACCATCATTAAGGCTTGCCGGTAGATTTCAAGAAATTCTCTTTTTCCAATTCGCGTTGTCGCACTAAGAATTTTATCGGCTAAAGTCGGGCCATTATAACAAGTAAGATAGGCAAGATTTAGGCTGATATCGTTTGCAAAAAGGTCGTATTTTTTTTTTGAATATGGCAAATTTTGGAAGTCAAAATTTGCAATGTTCCCCGGAATTGAAGAAACATAAGCAGCGAATTTTTTACTAGTTTTTGATAAAATTAAACCTTTATCACGCGGATTTCCGCTCCCGATAATTGCTGTTTGGATTGTATCGTTTAAATATCCAAAGTTAAAACTATTTCCTGTTTTCCCTTTTTCAAGTCGATTTCTGCTTGGTAGGTCACTAAAATTTGAAAAATCACCATATAAAAGAATATTTGGATTAACTTTTTTTAGTTCACTGGCAATAACTGTAATTGCTTTTTTATCTAAAAAAGATGCTAAATTAAAGCGAAATCCATCAACTTTATAATATTTAGTAAAAAAAATTAAGGAATCCAAAATTAGCCTAAATGCCATTGGTTTTCGTGTATCAAGTGGCGGAAATCCGGCAGGTAAAACAGCTGCTTCATCCCGGTAAAAATGCCCGTGAGCTACATCCTCAAGAATTGAATTTTTAAAGGTGTGACTAAAATCAACATCAAGAACAATTCCGATCTTATTTTTATGGGCGGAGTCAACAAATTTTTTAAACTCAAAAATTCGCAGATATGGATCCATTGGATCTGTTGAATAACTTGAATTTATCGAAAAGTAACCAATTGGGTCATAACCCCAATTATAAGTGCTAAAATGACCGTTTCCATCCCCTTTGTGGAGGATGCTAGCGTTTTTTTGGCTGAAATTATAACAAGAGTGGATTGGTAATAATTGTAAAAAATTAAATTTTAAGCTATTTAAATAACTAAAAACATCATTTTCTAGCGCTCCGATAAAAGTACCTTTATTTTCTGTTTTTTTACTAATAGATGAAAAATCTCGAATGTGCAGCTGATAAATTTGAGCATCAATTTGCGGATTTTTGTTAAATCCTTCTAATTTTGAAGGATTTTTTCCAGTTTTTTCGGAAAAAATGTCAATTAAATATGCTTTTGGACTTTCATTTTTTTTTCAATCAAAAGGCGCAATACTAAAGGCATAAGGATCAAGTGCCTCAGTTATTTTTAAATCGTGATGCTCAATTAATAAATTATAGGAATATCCATTAAAAGAGGCATTAATTTGGCAAAACCAAACATCATTATTTTTTGACATCACAATAATTTCAGCCGGAATTTTGTCTTCCGGATCTTTATAAATTGCAAAATGTACCCGATTTGCATTAGGTGATCAAAGGTAGAATTCAAAATTATTGCCGTTAAAAATTAAACCAAGTGGTCCTCAATATGATTCACCGCGGAAATTCTTACGGAATAAACTAGTATTATAATTAAAAATCATATTAATATAAGCCTAGAAAATGTTAAAATTTACAAATTTACATAAAAATCGTTATCATTATTATATTGTATTACTAACGATAAAAAACTAATTATATAAAAAATATTATTATACCATAAAAGAATAAATATTATAGTGACATTAAAAAATATTTTTTATTTTTATTTGTTAATCAAAAAGTGGTATAATATATTCAACCTTAAAAATTTTTGTATTTAAAAAAAGGTTGTCTTTTTGACGACCTTTTAGTTTTTATTTAATATATTATAATTAAAAACAAATAAAATTAAAATAAAAGAGGTAGATTTGAGCTTAATTGAGCAATTAGCAAGTAAATTTAAGCAAATTTTATCAATTAATTTTGTTCTAGAAAACGGGATAAATTATTTGCGAATTATCACTGATTATCGGTCTTTAAAACAAGTTGAGGAAATTTCAAAAGAAATTTCCATTTTTATCGATAAAATTGAGACCGATGAGAAAAATTTTATTTTAGAAGTACTTTCAAAAGGGCAAGATTTCGAAAATGAATAGAAAAAAAACCGAAAAATCAAAAATTAGTTCAAAAGATAGTAAAAAATTAATAATTCAAGCTATCCAAGATGTGGCAAAAAATAGCGAATTAAATCTGGAAGCAGTTATTGATATTTTTCAGGAAGCAATTGAATTTGTAATAACAAAGAAAATTGACCCAGATGCGCAAATAAAAATTGAAGCTGATCTTGAACAATTGAGTTTTAAAGTTTTTAATACAAACGGGATTGTTGTTGAAGAAAATTATTTTGATGATCTTACAGATGAGGAAAAAGTTAACGATCTTGTTTCTTTTATTTTACTATCAAAGGCAAAAGAAACTGATCCTGAGATTCAGGTTGATGATATTTTTTCAATTGAAATTAATCTTGAAAGTTTTGAACATTGACTTTTTATGGCAATTATGCACGCTTTTAAGCAAAAAATTTCTGAAATTGTCCGAAATAATGTTTATAACAAATATTTATCGCTTAAAAATAACGTAGTTTTGGCCACTGTTACTAATAAAATTGCTGCTGGTTATATTTTCGAAATTGACGATGATAAAGTTTCTGCCTTTATGCCAAGCCATTATGCAAGTGGACAAAATTTAAAAATAGGCACTAAACATGAAGTTGTAATTGAAAATGTATCAAAAAATACAAAACAGTCGCAGGTTGTGATATCCTCAAAATCAGTTCAACTTGTCAAGAAAAAAATAATCGATGCAATCCCTGAACTACAGTCAAAATTTCTTGAAATCACTTCAATTGCACGGATTCCAGGGGAAAGATGTAAAGTCGCAATTCGCAGAAATGAGGATGCCGAAGCTGATAATATTTCTGAAATCGGCTCAATTGTAGGAGCAACTGGCTCAAGAGTTCTTGCAATTTCTCAAGAGCTTCAGGGTGAAAAAATTGAGGTGATTAAATATGATGATAATATTGTCAAATTTATTGTTAATGCGATGTCGCCTTCAAAAGTTATTTGCGTAAAAGAGTTCAAAATAGGTCATAAATTACGTCGTTTTATCGTAGTTGTTCCTGATTTTCAACATAGTTTAGCCATTGGAAAAAACGGTTCAAATGTTAAACTAGTAGCAGATCTAACACGTTGTCAAGTGCAAATTATCCCGTATTCAAGCGCGCTAAAAGATCAAAATTTTAAAATTGAATGAAATGGAAATATTAAAGACATTCAAGAACTAAACAGTCTTAAAAATGAGTATATTCATCGCCAGCAGGGTAGAATTTATCAAAATCATCGGAATTCATATGGTCAAGGTAATAATAATTTTGACTTAATTTTACAGCAATTCGAATCTGATATTCGCGAGTTAGAAAAACCTTATGGGATTGAAAACGAGTTTATACCAAAAAATGAGCAAAAACAGGTAAGAAGTCACCAAGAATTTCCAAAAAACAAGAATAATCTAGCAAAAGCAGCAACTAAATCGCGTAATTTTAACAAAAGCCAGAATATCCGCGAAAATATTTCAAAAGATTTTGATTATGGCTTTGAAAACGAGAAAGATTCTAATTCTTTCCAAAATATTAGTCAAAGATCTTTTTTTGATGCAGATTCACTTTTTGATTCGGCTCTAAATGAGGCAATTAGTGAAAACGAGTTAATCGATAAAATTCACCAAGAAGAGGAAAAAAAACAAGAATTATTATTACAAGAGAAGGAAAAATGAGCAAAAAATGAAGCTCAAATCCAAAAAGCTAGTCAAGAACCTAACCAAAATTCAGATTTATATATCCAAAATGAAAAACAAATAAAAAATTTCAAATTAGATGATGATCTTCTAAAATATACAGGGGTTGACGATATTGACATTGATGATTTTGATTTCTAGGATAAAAAAGTGAAAAATTATACAAGAAAATGTATTGTTGATCAAAAAATTTATCCAGTAAGTGAATTAATAAGATTTGTTTATATTGATAAAAAGTTAGTAATTGATAAATTTTTTGATAAAAAAATTGGTGGCAGAGGCGCATATATTTTTGCTGATTATGATAAAATTCAACAAGCAATTCAAAAAAAACTTTTTAATCGTGCATTTAAGACAAATATTTCCACTCTTGCCTATACAAATTTAGCAAATGAGGTAGAAATTCTATGAAAAAAAGTCAAAAACGAATCTCAAATGTAAGCGAAATTAAAGCACAATTAAAAACTGTTGAAACTAAAGTTCATAACGGCGTCTTCCTTTTTTCAGGAATAATGACAATTGCTGAATTAGCTCAAAAAATTAATGTCTCAGTGAATCAAATTATTACTTATTTTTTCCATCAGGCAAAAATGTATAATTTAAATCATAGTCTTTCTGAAGACGAAATTGCCGAAATATGCCTTGAATTTGGGCTTGATTTTAAAAAAGAAGTCCAAATTGATGCCTCTAATTTTATGGAGGAAGTTTCAATTCTTGATCAGGACAAAGATCTTAGCCCCCGTCCGCCAATCATCACAGTTATGGGTCATGTTGACCATGGAAAGACAACCTTACTTGATTATATCCGGAAAACTAATATTGCAAAAAATGAAAAAGGTGGAATTACCCAGCATACTGGTGCTTATCAAGTTGTTTTTCAAGGTCATATTATTAATTTTATTGATACTCCTGGTCATGAAGCATTTACACAAATGCGCGCCCGCGGGGCAAAAGTGACCGATATTATCGTCTTAGTTGTTGCTGCTGATGATGGAGTGATGCCTCAGACAAAAGAAGCAATTAACCATGCTGCAGCCGCAAATGTGCCAATAATCGTTTTTGTTAATAAAATGGATAAGCCAAACAAGGATGTTGATAGGATCAAAAATGAACTATCTGCGCTTAATATTGTCACCGAAGAATGAGGTGGAAGTAACATTTTTGTCTATGGATCGGCACTAACGGGTCAAGGAATAGATACCCTTTTTAGTTCAATTTTACTACTTGCAGAAATTTTAGAATTAAAAGCAAATAAAAATCGCTATCCAATCGGGACAGTTATTGAGGCAAAATTGCACCATAATAAAGGGACAATTGCAACTTTAATGGTTCAAAATGGGACTTTAATGGTCAGAGATTTTATCGTTGCTGGTTATCAATATGGTCGGATTCGTTCACTGGAAAATACCAATGGTCAGCCAATCAAATTTGCTCCCCCGGGAACTCCGGTAATTGTCACTGGGCTTAATTATGTCCCGGAAGCCGGGGATAAATTTTTCGGATTTCACGAAGAAAAATTTGCAAAACAATTAGCTCTTGAAAGAAAACAGTCAGAGAAAATTTCAAAGACAAAAGTGCAAACAAAACAGCAAACAAAAGAGAAAACACTAAATATAATTATCAAGGCCGATGTTGCCGGAATTGCCCAGGCTTTGCATTCAACAATTGAAAAACTTGCATCAAAACAAGTGCATATTCACATTTTGCACTCTGGTGTCGGCATTGTAAATAAGGCAGATATTTTACTTGCCCAAACTTCAAATTCAATAATTTATGCCTTTAATTTACAAATTCCAGCTGCAATTAAAGCCCAAGCAAAACAAGCCCAAGTCGAAATTCGCGAACATACAATTATTTATAAAATTGTTGATGAAATTAAAAAACAAGTCCGTGGAATGCGTGAGATTAGATATGAACTTCAGCAGATCGGGACAGCAAAAATTATTGCTAAATTCTGATTTTCAAAAGTCGGATCAATTGCAGGATGTAGTGTACTTTCGGGAAAATTTGTCGAAAATTGTAAAATTGAGCTTTGAAGAAATTCAAAACTGATCCATTCAGGAAAAATTGAATCCCTACAAAGAGATAAAAATCCGGTAAAAGAAGTTCAGGTCGGCAACGAGTTTGGAACTCATATCTATAAATTTAATGATATTGAAATAGGTGATGAGCTAAAAGCATTTTTAGATGTTGAAATTGAGGAATAAAAAGGAAGAGAATGTCTGTTAGTCACGAGAAAAAACAAAATTATTACTTTCAAATTATTTCAAAAGTAATCGAGACATATTTTCTAGAAAGGATGCCGGTTTCTGTTAATTGAGTTCGACTTTCAGCAGATAATTCCCATCTTTTTGTTTATTTAGAGTTTCAGTTTAGTCAAAGAAAAAATTTAGCTAAAATTATCAAAGCGGAAAAATTTATTAGGCTTAAATTTGGCAATCTCCTTGAAGGTTTTAAAGTTCCACAACTCCATTTTTTACTAGATCCAGTTGTAGAAAGAGTAGAAAAAATTGATAAAATATTTAGTGAAATTCAAAAAGAAAAGTAAAAAAAGCACATAAAAAACGCTTTTTTTACTTTTAATATTTAACCAAAGATATGCAATTAATTAATTTACATACAAGAACTGAATACACATTTTTATCATCAACGATCAAATTAGACTCTTTGATAAAATTTGCGCTTGAAAATAATTTAAAAACTTTGGTAATAACGGATTTAAATTCAATGTTTGGGGTACCAAAATTTTATAAATTATGTAAGCAAAACAAGATAAATCCGGTAATTGGACTTGAAATTGAAATTGAAAATTTCAATTTTATTTTGCTAGCCAAAAATTATTCAGGATATGTTATTCTTTCGGAATTTTCCTCAAAAAAAACAAAAAAAAAAGACCTTTTTTTAACAGATCTTGCAGAAAAAGATGATATAATTATAGTTGATCACCCCAAAAAAGGGTTTTATGCTCAAAAAAAAGAACAATTAGGCAAACTTTTTGGCGAAAATCAACTTAAAAATTATTATATTGTTGAAAACAATCCTAAAATTGAAAATGCTGTTTATCTTCAAGAGCGAAATTTACTTTTTGCAGAGGAGAAAATTTACCTTGAAGCACTTTCAAAAATTAAAGGTACAACTTTAGATTCAAGTACCAAATTTTTTGACTTTAATAAATGAGAACAAGAAATTGATCCTATTATCATTAAAAGAACCAATTATCTTGTCGAAAATATTCAAATTCAATTTCCCAAAATTGATTTTAATCTTCCTGACTTAGACCACAAAAATGGACTTGAATCCGATCTTTTATTAAAAAAAATCCTTAAGGAAGCGGTTCAAAACCGCAGAATTGAACTGTCAAATTATAAATGGAAAGCGCGTTTGCAATATGAATATGAAACAATTTGCAAACTAAAATTTACTAATTATTTTCTGATAATTTGAGATTTTCTAAAATGGGCCAGGAAAAATGAAATCCTGATTGGGCCAGGTCGTGGGTCTGCTTCGGGTTCTTTAGTCGCCTATCTACTTGAAATTACTTCTGTAAACCCTTTAAAATACGACTTAATTTTTGAAAGATTTCTAAATCCGCAACGGATTACGATGCCCGATATCGATATTGACATTCAGGATACAAGACGTCAAGAGGTTATTGATTATTTATTTGAAAAATACGGGCCTGACCATTGCGCGACAATTATTACTTTTTCCACTTTAGCAGCTAAAAGTGTTTTTCGTGATATTTCAAAAACCTTTGGAATTCCCGAAATCCAAATAAACAAAAATGCAAAATTAATTCCGAACAATGCAAATTTATCCCAATTATATGACCAAAAATCCTCAGAATTTCGAAGATTAATTGAAAAAGGTGATAATTTTAAGGCCGAAAATAATAGCGAAATTTATAAAAAGATCTATAAAATCAGCGCTTTTTTAGAAGGAATGCCGCGACAGTCCTCAACTCATGCAGCCGGAATAGTCTTATCAAAAATTCCAATTACAAAATTAGTGCCTGTTCATAATTCTAAGGAAAATTTAAATCAAATTCAGTATGCTGCAGAATTTATTGAGGATTTTTCCCTTCTAAAAATTGATTTATTAGGGCTGAAAAATTTAACAATAGTAGCTAATATTCTAGCGAAAATTAATTCAGATGGGCATAAAATCACTTTTAATCAGCTACCAATTAGTGAAAATTCAACAAATAATTTACTATCCCAAGGGAAAACAAGTGGGATTTTTCAATTAGAATCACCGGGAATGACCGCAAGCATTAAAAAAATTGGGGTTAGTTCAATTAATGACATAATTGCGATAATTTCGCTTTTTCGTCCTGGCCCAATTCAGCAAATTCCTACTTATGCAAAAAATAAGGAGAGAAATAATTGAGAGAAAATATTTCCTGAATATGATAAAATTGTCGAATCAACTTTTGGTGTAATTATTTATCAAGAACAAATTATGCAGATCTGTCAGGTTGTAGCTGGTTTTAACCTCGAACAAGCAGATATAATCCGGGTTGCAATTTCGAAAAAAGATGAGACAAAACTAGATAAAATTAAGGAAAATTTCATTAAAAACGGGACTAATTTAGGATATGAACCTAAATTGGTTGAAGATATTTATAATTTAATTTATAAATTTTCTGACTATGGATTTAACAAGGCGCATGCGGTAGCTTATGCAACTTTAGCTTATAAAATGGCTTATTTAAAAGCCAAGTATCCTGCTTATTTTTTTGTTGAGTTGATTTCAAATGAAAACGGCGCGCAGGCAAAAATTAAAAAATATGTTGGTGAAGCGAGAAATTTTGGTTTTAAAATTCATAGGCCAAATATTAATTTTTCAACAGAAAATGCTGTTTTTGATAAAGGGAAAAACACAATTTTTCTTCCACTTTTAATGGTTAAAGGCCTTGGAACGATTGCGATTAAAACAATTATTGATGAAAGATCAAAAAATGGGATATATAAAAATTTTTTAGATTTCATTAAAAGAATGAAATTAGTCAATTTTTCAAAAGTGGCAATTGAAAAATTGATTTTTGCAAATACTCTTAGCGATTTTGGCAATCAGGAGACATTAGCTCATAATTTTGAGCTACTTTGGAATCATGCTAGTTTTGTGCTTAATGATAAAGACGGAAATTTAGTTCTTACAACAGATAATTTTGGTTTGGATTTAGAATTTTTAGAAAAAATTCCTTATAATCAAGAAAAAAATTATGAAAATGAGGTAAAATATCTTGGAATGTCGTTTGTTGATGACCAAAATAATTACTTATTCACTAATCAAATCAGACTAAAAGACTTAAGAATTGGGAATGAATATCGGCTAATTTTAGAGCTAAAAAATGTAATAAGATTAAGAAAAGCTAATAGCGAATATTTTATGGTGATTTTAGCCGATGATGAAAATGAGATCAAAATCTTTACTAAAAACCCAGATTATTTATTGCTTGAGACAAAAAAACACTATGAATTTATAGTGTTTTTTTCAAAACCAGGCAAATTCTATTTAAAAGGAAGTCCAAAAAATTGCTAACTATGGCTAGAAAAATATTATTAATTGATGGAACATGATTAACCTTTAAATCATTTTTTGGTGGATTTCATGGTAATCGCCTTATTAATTCAAAAGGGGAAATGACCTTTGCAGTTCATATTTTTTTTAGTTCTGTTTTTAAATTATTAAAGCTTCTTAGACCTGATAATGTTTATTTTGCTTTTGATTTTGGCGCGAAAACCCCGCGCCATCAAATGTATCCGGATTATAAAAAAGGGCGAATAAAACCTCCTGATTCACTTTTTTTTCAAATGGATCAAATTAAAAAAATACTTAGTTTAGCGAACTTTTTATGATCAGAACATCAAGATTTTGAAGCCGATGATCTAATAGCATCGCTAAAAAAAAAGATTCAGAAAAAAGATAATGAAGCAGAAATACTCATATTTAGTGCAGATCAAGATTTACTACAATTAGTTGATAAAAAAACTAAAGTTATTACAAAAATTAAAAATAATTTCATAAATATTAATACACAGGAAAATTTTTATGAATCATACGGTTTTTCGCCCTCTCAAGTGATTGATTTTAAGGTTTTAGCAGGGGATGTTTCTGATAATATTAAGGTAATTGAGGGCCTAGGCAAAAAAACAGCGATAAAATTACTAGAAAAATACAAAAATTTAGATAATATTTTATTAAATCTTGATAAAATTAATCAAAAAATCGCAAATCAAATTAATCAAAAAATAAAACAGTTATTATTTTTTAAAAATTTTATTAAATTAAATGATAAGGCTAATTTTGATTTTGATATTTTCCAGAAATTAGACATCAAAATTAGTCCATTATTAGTGAAAATTTTAAACGAACTTGAATTAAAAAAAGTATACGAAAATCTAACTGAATTAGCTAGTAAATATTAAAAAAATAGTATTAATGTAAATATGAAAATTAAAAAATTATTTCTTTTTTCCTCCATCTTTTTAGGTTCTTTAGCCACCGGACTCGGAGCTTATTTAATTTATCAAACATCAACAAATAAATCAAATTCAACAACAGCTGCCCTTAATCAAACTGAAAAATTAAATTCAACAAGTAATTTAGAAAATACTAATTTAGTTCCAGATCATAAAAAAAATTCTATTCGAATTGGCTTTTGAAATGTTTTAAATTATTCAAATAAATCCTCAAAAACAAATACAGCAAAAACATATGCAATTTCGCAGGTAATAAACTCTACAAAGCTGGATCTAGTTGGCTTAGCGGAGATAACGCAGACCGGCGATGGATCTGATATTGTTAAGGAATTAAATACGCTAAATCCTAATGCCGCTTGGAAAGAAATAACCACTGCCGAAGAGGGCAAGGTAAATCAGAAGGAAAAATATACATTTTTATATAAGTCTTCACTTTTAGAAATAGCTAATTTTGCCAGTCCATCAAATCCTTATTTGATCCAAAAAGGTGTTAAATTAGAATGAGCCAGACCGCTTGCAGCCGTTAAATTTAATACTAAAACAGAAAGGAAAGAGGATTTTACTTTTGTAATTGGTCATTTTGATGCTCCAGGAGTGCAAAAAAATCGTGGGGAAATTCAGGATAAGGAAACATCACAAGGTTCTCAAGAAGCCGCAGAAGCTCGTGATTTGATAAATTTATTAGTTGAAATTGATAAAAAAGACGGCGAAAACAAAGAAATAATTTTTATGGCTGATACAAATATCCGTGCCGAAAATTCTGAAAAGTTGTTTAAATCAACACTAAATTCCTATAGATCATTGCTTGATAAAGAAGAAAAAACTTCACTTTCAAATACTTTTGGCAAATATTCAAATTCCTATGATAAAATTTTTTATAAAGGCAATCTTGTCGCAAATAACGGGCAAAAATTTGATATTTTTTCAATTTTTAAAAAAAATATTGCTAATGTAGAAAAATATGATGAGCTTCGGAAAAAAGATGGTCGCTCAATGAATTATAAAATTAATCAATTAGGGGAAATAAACAGAATTAAAGGAATTTCCGATCATACAATGGTTTATTTTGATCTTGAATTAGGCCAAAACAGTCAGAATTAAAAATTTTTTTTATTTTTTAATGACTAATGAATTGAAAAAAAACTATAAATTTCGATGTTTTTCCAAAAAATATAAGGCAAAAATTGACAAATTACCAACTGATTTCTTGTGGCTATCATAACTGCAGTTTTCTAGGTTTTTTTAAGAATCATAAAGTTCAAATTCGAATTGCTATTAACAATTTTGTAAATTGAAAAAATGAGGAGAATTTCATCAGAAATAATCCTAATTTTTTCTTTTACACCAAAGGTAATTTTATTAAGAAATGGATAGAGGGCGAAATTTTAAGCCCTAAAAATTTAGAAACTAATCTGCAGAAACTATTTTTTGCAGTCTTGGAATTTCATATGCAAAAAAATGAGAAGATTGCTAAATTTGACTGAAACGTTAGTGAAATAATAGATAAAAAATATATAAAATTAGTGCAGAAATACCAATTTGATCAACTTGTAATTTCTCATAACGATTTACAATTTAAAAATATTATTACCTCAGATAAACACGTTTTTCTACTAGATTTTGAGTGGGTTAGACTAAATAATCCTTATTTTGATTATGTCTGTTTATATATTAATTTAGGAATTTCTCCTGAAAAAATCATTGAATTTTTTAATTTGGAAACTGAAAAATTCAATGATTTTGTTTATTTAGTTAATGTTTTTACTAATTTTTGAAATAAAAAATTTTATAATAAATAATGTAAACTAAAAAAACTTAATTATAGGGTTTTTTGCGCGTTTCACTGGCTTTTAAGCCATAAAAATTATAAATTTATTACTAAAAAACACTTCAAAAATAGTATTTTAACTTAAAAATTGTCTAATTTTTGACAAAAAGGGCAAAAATATGTTCCCCTACCAGCAATAACTGTTTTTAAAATTTTAGTTTGGCAATTTGAGCAAGGAAAATTTTGTTTTGTATGAACCTTTAAAAAATTTTGAAATTTTCCCTCTTTTGCATTCAAAGATGTATAAGAACTGATGCTTGAACCGCCAAGTTTAATTGATTGTTGTAGAATTTTTTTGCTAAAGTAAATTATTAATTCTGCCTCTTTTCGAGAAATCAATTTTGCAGTTTTTCCCGGGAAAATTTTTGTTGCAAAACAAACTTCATCAGCATAAATATTCCCTAGTCCACTAATAATTTTTTGATCAAGCAAAATTGCCTTAATCGAGCGTGTTGATTTTCTGATTTTTTGATAAAAATCATCAACCTTAATAAAAAAAGGTTCAGGCGCCAAATCTTTAAGTGGTTTAGTTTTAAATAATAATTCCACATCCCGAATCATAAAAGTTCCAAACTTACGACTATCGTTGTAATTTAGGACGCTATTATCAGAAAAAACAAAGGAAATATAGTCATACTTTCCTCATTGAGGCGATTTATATGTAAAATATTTCCCATTCATTCTTAGATGTGATAAGATAACTTTTCGGTTGTCAAGAAAAATTAATATATGTTTAGCCCGATTTTGGATGTCAATAATAGTCGCATTTACAATGGATTTTTGAAAATCAAAAAAATTAATTTCCTTGATAAAATTACTATCACGGGCCAAAACATTTTTAATTTTTTTACCAATTACCTCGGTTTTTAAGGCGTTTACAACCGTGACAACTTCTGGTAATTCTGGCATTATTTATCAAGTTCATCAATTCTTTCTTGATGACGGCCACCTTCGTATTCGGTTTCTAAAAATTTTTTAATAAAAGAAATTGATTCATCTTTTGAATTAAAACGGCCAGAAAGTGCAATCACATTTGCATTATTATGTAATTTTGCAAGATAAGCATCATTTTCACATGTAACTCGCGCAGCTCGAATTTTTTTAAATCGGTTTAAGGCATAAGACATTCCTAATCCTGTTCCACAAATAGCAATCCCAATTTGCTCAGGATTTTCTAGCAAAAAATTTGCTAGTTTATTACCATAAACAGCATATGAAACTGATTCCTCATTTTTTGGGCCAAGATCATTTACTTCAAAACCTTGGTTTTTTAAATACTCAATAATTTCTTCTTTTCTTTTAAAACCAGCATGATCTGAAGTAATAGCAAATTTTTTAGGCATTTTTCTCCTAGAATTTCACCTAAATTATATCACATTTAGAAAAAAATCCAAAAACATTTAAAAATTATTTCTGGATTTTTTTCTAAAAATACTAATTAGAATTAAAAAATTGATTATTTACTATAGAACTCAACGATTAAGGATTCCTTAATTTCCTGGTTTAATTCTGATCGTTCCGGCATACGGTTAAAAACAACCTTGAAATTATCTTTGTCAACTTCAAGTCATGCGGCTGGCGTTCTTGTTTCCAAAGAGGTTAAAATTTGTTGATTTTTTCTAATTTTTCCGTCTTTCCGGGTTGTAAGTTCGAAAATATCCCCCTGTTTTAACTGAAATGAAGGGATGTCTACTTTTTTGTTGTTTACTAAAAAATGACCGTGATTTACAAGTTGACGTGCTTGACGCCGAGTTTCAGCAAAACCAGCACGATAAACTGAATTATCTAGTCGTGATTCGAGCGCTTGTAAAAACAATGTTCCAGCAATTCCGGTTTTTTTAGTTGCCTTTCGATAAGTATTGCGAAATTGTTTTTCGCTGAGCCCATACATAAAACGTACTTTTTGTTTTTCGCGAAGATGGACCCCATAATCGGAAGGTTTTGAACGTCTTAGACCATGAAGACCAGGAGCATATCGTCTTTGTTTTCCTTTAGCAAATTCTTTTCCTGTTTCAAGAATAGAAAAACCAAGACGCCGTGATTTTCTAAAAATAGAGCCAGTATAACGTGACATTTTTCTCCTTTTAATTTTAAATTCGCATTTTTAGACTAAAAAGAGAAAACTAAATAGATTCTAAATTGATTCAAAATCTAATGCTTTCATTTACAGCTAACTACTCGCAAATCTTAACAAATTTTGAATTTTATCTAAAACTATTTAATGCTGTTAATTTAAAAATGCTTTTATATTATAACTCATTTTTAAATTTAAAAAAAGAAAAAAAGCGAAAAATTTAATGCTTCCGGTATAGTGTTTCATTATTTATATCACAAATATTTAAAAATTGCAATATAAAAAAATTTTTTCGCTTTTTTTACTATTTTTTATTTTATGCGTGATAAAATTTCAATTATTACTATTTTAGATTAAAAAGGACAAAATGAAGATATTAATTTTTGAAAAATTAAGCGATTTGCACAAATATTGTGCAAATCTTTTTATCGACCAAATTAGAACAAAGCCAGATTCAGTCCTAGGTTTTGCAACCGGAATCTCGCCAGTTGAGACTTATAAACTTTTAGTAAAAGATCGCAAAGAGAACGGGACTTCTTGGGAAAAAATTACAACTTTTAACCTTGATGAATTTGTCGGAATTGACAAAAATCATTCAGAAGCTTTTATAAAACAGATGAAAACCAATTTATTTGACTTTGTCAATATTCCAACTTCACAAATAAATATTCCAGATTCTAAAGCTCTAAATCCTGAAAAAGAAGCTAGACTTTATGAGGAAAAAATAGCGAAAAAACCAATTGATTTGCAATATATAAGCATTGGAATTAACGGTCATATGGCCTATAACGAACCTAAAACTCCATTTAATTCTAAAACACATGTGACAAATTTAACCCCTGAAACAATTGAGGATATGGTTAGAAAAGGTAAATTTTCCAGTTTTGATCAATGTCCTAAACAAGCAATTACAATGGGAATTCAAACAATTTTAAAATATACAAAAAAAGCTATTATGATCTCTTTTGGCTCTCATAAGGCCGATGTGACAAAATCAATGTTAGAAGATGAGCCTAATACAGAAATTAGTGCTTCTTTTTTACAATTACATCCAAATTGCACTTTCATTTTAGATAAAAAGGCAGCATCAAAATTATCAGAAAAAACTTTAAAAAGTGCAATTTGGTATTAAAAAATTTAGAAAAACTAGTTATAATGTCAGTAGGATTTGTAAAAAAAATAAAGTTTTTTCGGCCAAAAAAGGCCGAAAATTATAGTCAAAATTCGATTTTTAACCGAATTTTGAATCAATTACAGCGGCTTGGTAGATCACTAATGTTCCCAATTGCCGTTTTACCGATTGCGGCACTTTTATTACGAATTGGTGCACTAATTCAGGATCCTTTAGCAAATGGATCAATTGGAATATCCGAGACGCAAAAATTTTGGGGAAGGCTGATTTCAACCCCAGGCGGAATAGTTTTTGATAATCTAGCGATAATTTTTGCAATTGGAATCGGTTTTGGTTTTGCCAAAGACAACCGTGGCGAGGCCGCTCTTGTAGCTGCTGTTGTTTGATATGGGATGTCAACACTTCTAAAACAGAACCAATTAGCGGAGGCAATTTATAAAAATGTTTTAGTTGCTAAGTCCGGTCAACTCAAAGGATTTACGCAACTTTTGTATTTTTTAAAAGCAGGAAAGCCAGTTTATCAGCTCGATTCAGGAGTTATTGGCGGAATTAGTGTTGGACTTGTTGTTGCATTTTTGTATAATAAATACAAAAATATTAAACTACCACAAACACTTTCTTTTTTTGGAGGCCGCAGATTTGTGCCTATGTTAGGAATTCTTTCAATAATTCCGCTTGGTTTGATATTTGCAATTATTTGACCTTGAGCCCAATATGGACTAATTAAAATTGGTTCAGCTCTATCAGATCAAAGTGCAAATCATTATGCTCGAGGGTTTTATGTTTCAATTTATGCATTTTTAAATAGATTATTACAACCTTTTGGACTTCATCATATTTTGAATACTTTTGTCTGATTTCAATTGCCAATTAAGGGTAAATTAATTTCCCCCGTGATTAATCAGGTGGGAGAAACTGTTGCAAAATTAGGTGAAATTTATACTGTAAATGGGGATATAACTGCATTTAATACTGGAATTATTGGCTCTGGTGGGTTTACAACCGGATTTTTCCCGTTATATTTAGGGGGGCTTCCTGGAGCTGCAGTTGCAATGATTTTTGCTGCAAAAAAAGAAAGAAGAAAAACAATTACTACCTTTTTAGCAGGAGCGACACTTGTAAGTTTTCTTACTGGAATTGATGAGCCTTTAATTTTTACTTTTATTTTCATCTCACCACTTTTATGACTTTTAAATGCTTTTTTGACCTCAGTGATTTACATGTTTGTATCTTGAACTGGAATGAGTATCGGAATTGGATTTTCTGCTGGATTTATTGATTATATTGTTTCTTTTCCAAGGTCATGGGCGTTTGCAAAAAACTTTGGAGTTTTGGCAAATCCACTATGAATTTGGGTTTTTTCCGCGATAATGTTTGTAATTCAAGGTTCAAGTTTCTTCTTTTGTATTAAAAAGTTTAATATTAAAACTTTGGGTCGTGAAGATAAAATTGGGCCAGAATTTAGTATAATAGATGAAAAAACTGACTTGCAAAATCAGGAAATATTTCTACCTGATCAAGAAAAAATAACTAAAAATAAAGTAAAATTTGCTGATGACTATCAAAAAATGGCAGCAGATTTTATTGAAATTTTAGGTAAGGAAAATATTGAAGAAGTCTCAAATTGTGCAACACGGCTAAGATTAATTCTTAAAGATAATGCAAAAAATGATGAATTAGATGCAAAAATTACAGCCGCCGGCGGCCGTGGAGTTGTCCGTGTTGGAAATAAAGGATATCAAATTATTATTGGAACCGATGTTGAATTTGTAGCTGATTATCTTAAAAAAATGATAGGAAAATAATGGTTTTTATCGATCCAAAAGAAACATTTTCAAAACTAAATGCAGAGAATAAACCAATTTTTGCTTTTAATGTTATAAATTTAGAAACACTTTTTGCTGTAATTAAAGCAGGTGAAATTTCTAAAAAACCCTTAATAATTCAGTTAAGTTTGGGAGGAATTAGATATTCCCGTATTGAATTTCTAGCACCAATGATTGTTTCGGCGATTAAAAATTCACCAGGAAAATTTATTTTTCACCTTGATCACTGTGATGATTTAGAACTTTTTGAAAAATATCTTGAATTAGGTTTTAATTCTGCTATGTTTGATGGCTCAAAATTTGATGTTGCTAAAAATATCGAAAAATCTTTAAAAGCAAAGGAACTTGCCAAGGAAAAAAATATTTTCCTTGAGTTAGAAATTGGCCAAATCGGCGGGAAGGAAATTGGTCATCAAGCAGAAAATCAGCAAATTCTTGACCTAGAAATTATAAAAGATTTTTATAAAAAAACTCAACCTGATCTTTTGGCAATTGCTTTTGGAACTGCTCATGGAATTTACAAGAAAAAGGCAAATCTTAACTGAGAATTAATCCAAAATTTCAAAAAAGCATATAGAATTCCGCTTGTTATGCATGGAACAAGTGGTCTTTCGATTCAAGAAATTCAAAAAGGAATTAGTTGTGGAATTAACAAAATCAATATTTTTACAGACCTTTTAGTTAGTTTTTCCGAACAGGTGAAACTATATTTTCAGGAAAATCCAAATGCCTTTGATATTCGGAAAATTAATGAAAAAGGAATTGAAAAGATGACAGAAAAAATTCTTTCTTATCTTAAAATAGCATAAGAATCTAACATTTTATTTTTCTTCTCTGGTTTAAAAAAGCTTTAAATTCATAGACTATTTTGCAAATTCGCGGTAAATTTGGCCAAAAATGATTGACATTTTTAGTTCAAATTTATCATCTAAAATTACAAAATTTGCTTTTTGTCCTATCTTAATTGACCCAAAAAAATCTAGAATTCCCAATGAATTTGCCACATTATAAGAGGAACAAAAAACTATTTCCTGTCAAGATAGTTTCAAATTTAACTTTAAATTCTTAAGAATTTTTAAATATGACATCCCACTTCCGGCAATTTGTTTTGAATTTTTTAGATAGAATAAATCACCTTTCTTCTCAATTTTTAGTTCTCCTAATTTATAAAATCCATTATCAAGTCCTTTTTGGGCAAGCGAGTCTGAGACTGCAACCCAATTTTCTTTTTTAATATTTTTAATTGTAAATTTGAGGGTTGAATTTTTAATATGAAGGTTGTCAGTGATTAACTCAACAAGAAAATTTTTAGGTAATTTTGATTCAAAAATAAGGTTGACAAGTGATTGTTTTCGGTGGTCAAAATTTGAACATCCATTAAAAAAGTGCGTAAATTTATAGTACTTTTTTAAATTATGATTCTTTTTGAAATCAAAAGAATTCGAATGCCCAATCGCAAAATTAATTGTTTTATAAAAAGAATCAATTAATTTTGCTGAAGTTTTTTCAGGGGCAACTACCACTGTAATTTTTTTGTTAAACTTTTCTGCCAAAAACTTAAAATGTTCTCTTTTTGGTTTGATTATTAAATTTTGATTGTGTGCCCCTTTTTTTTTCTCAGAAATAAACGGACCTTCTAAATATCAATTTAGTAAAAAATTAGGATATTTATTAAGCAAAAATAAAAAAAATTCACTATTTTCCTTAATTTTTTCCCATTGCTGGGTAATAGTTGTTCCAAAAATTGCTGCTACACCTTCAAATTTATGTAGTTTTTCCTTATAATCTAAAAAATTTTGTTCCCAGCAACTATCTGAAAAGTCATCAAATGAAAATCCATAGCCGCCGTGGGTGTGCGAATCAATAAAAGCCGGTAATAAAACGTGGTTTTTGCAGTCAATTCCTGAAGATTCTGTATTTCCTCTACTTAAATCAACAATAATTCCGTTTTTATCAAGTTCAATTCAACCTATAAATTCATCAGAATGACTAACAATTCTAAGATTTTTATAAATCATTTTTAAATATTTAGGTTAGCTATAACTTTGTAGCTATAATTATACCATATTTTCAGTTATTTTTTAGTAATTTTTGAATTTTGTATTTTTTATATAATAAAATTCAAAAATTAGTTATAATTAGTAGTAATACTAAAAATAAAAAAGTCAAAAAAAAAAAAAAAAAAAAACAGAAAAAGCTGGAAAAAATGCAAAAATACGATGTAATTATTATTGGTGGTGGCCCTGGGGGTCATTCTCTAGCTGCTATTTTGGGTAAAAATGGTAAAAAAGTTGCGCTTTTTGAGCAAGAATTTCTCGGAGGAACTTGTGTAAATTGAGGATGTGTTCCTACAAAAACAATTCTTAAATCAGCAAAAATTAAATCTTATTTTGATAATGCAGAAAAATTTGGATTAAATTCAGTAGCGAAATTTAATTTTAAGCAAATTTTTCAAAGAGCAAAAAATAATTCACTAAAATTACAAGGCTCAATTTTAGAAACATTAAAAAATTCTGGTGTTGATTTTTATAATAAAAAAGCAAAAGTTACATCAAATCATACAGTTTTAGCAGAAAATGAAGAATTTTTCTTTGAAAAATTAGTTATAGCAACAGGCTCTAAACCAAGAAAAATTAAAATTGAAGGTGCTGAAAAAGCAAATTTAATTACTTCTGATGATTTTTTTAAAGGCAAAATTGAATTTGATGAACTAACAATCATTGGCGGTGGGGCAATTTCGCTTGAATTTGCAGTTTTTTATGCTAGTTTTGGGGCAAAAATTACAATAATTGAAGGAAATGATCGTGTTTTTGCCAATTTTGATAATTCAATTGCCGAGGCGGCAAATTTTGTTTTAGACAGAAACAAAGTGAAAATTTTTACTAAAACAAAAGTCAAAAAATATGAAAATGGGCAACTTTTACTTGAAAAAGAAGACAAAATTTTTGCTCATACAACCAAAAATATTCTTTTGGCAATCGGTCGTCAGCCCCAAAATGAGGCATTCTCTGGTTTAAAAATTGATCTAGATAACCGTGGATTTCTAAAAATCAATAAATTTATGCAAACTTCAGTTCCAAATATTTATGCAATCGGTGACATTACGGGTCAAATGATGCTTTCATCAACTGCCTACAAACATGCTGATATTGTTGCAAAGCACATATTATTCGGTAGTTCTGATGAAGAATTTAGCGCAGAATTGATTCCTTGGGCAATTTATTCAATTCCGGAAATTGCTTCTGTAGGGAAGACAGAAAAACAATTATTAAATTTGGATGTTGATTTTCAAAAAGCAAAAATTTTTGCAAAAAATTTGCCCCGTGCCCACGCTAATGGCGAAATTGAGGCCGGTTTTATTGAGTTATTCTTCCATTCTAAAACTTTTGAAATTCTTGGATGTAACATTTTCCTTGAAGAGGCTTCGCTTCTAGTCAATCAAATTGCCCTTGCACTTTCACAAAAATTAACAATTTTTGACTTGCAAAAAATGGCTTATACCCATCCGAGCCTTAGCGAGGCATTTTATTATCTTTGTCGAAATATTACCTTTTCAAATCTTAAAAAATAAAGAGGATTTAAAAATTTATTTTTTAAATTTTTCTTGTTTTGCTTGCTAATAAAAAAATATCCATTAATAAAAGGATATTTTTTTATTAGTTTTAAAAAATCAATAAATTAGGTTTATTAATTTTTTATAAAAATATGAAAATTCTATATTTTTTTCTATTTTTTTCTATTAAATAAAAAAAATTATAGAATTACTTGCAAAAAAAAAAAAAAAAAAAAAGTAAAATTAAATTTTAAATTAATATTATTAATAATTACACTTAATAACTAACGGAATTATGGCTAGAAAAACTGAAAAACAAAAACAGAAAATTATTGCAGATAAACTCACAGAAGAGCAACAAAATGTTGTTAATTTAGCATTAAAAGGGGAAAATATCCTAGTTGATGCTTGTATTGGAAGTGGAAAAACAACAGTGATTCAGGTTCTCTGCGACAAATTTCCTATTGATAAAAGAATTTTGTACTTAACTTACAACAGACTATTAAAAGTTGAAGCTAAAAACAAGATTAAAAACAAAAATGTTATGGTACAAAATTATCACGGATTTGCATATGGATTTTTGCGAAGAAATGGTATTAATTCTTCCCCTGCAGACTCAATTAGAATATTTTTAAGAAATAACATTTCTGTTGGCGCTTATGATGTTCTACTAATTGATGAATATCAAGATATTACTGAAGAAATATCTTGGTTATTGGAAAAAATAAAACAAGAAAATCCTAATATACAAATTGTTGCAGTTGGAGATATTAGTCAGAAAATTTACGATAATACAAAATTAAATGTTACTGATTTTATTGATAAATTTTTAGGATCATATAAAAAAATTAGCTTAACATTTTCCTTCAGAATGCCAAAAGAACACGCTAATATGTTGGGTCGAATTTGGGGTAAAACAATTAATGGAGTCAACAAAAATTGTCAAATCCAATATATGGAACTGGAAGAAATTAAGGAGTTTTTGGCTACACAAAAACCTGCTGATATCTTATGTTTAGGGCCAGGACCCTGAGTTAATGATGAAATGACAGAAGTTTTAAATTATCTTGAAGAAAATCATAGTGATATTTTTAATAAAAAAACCGTTTATGCTTCTATAAGAGATAGAGACGCAAATTTGTCGCCCAAAAAAAATTCGGCTATTTTTACAACATATGATAGCTCAAAAGGATTGGAAAAACCTATTTGCGTTATTTTTGTTTTTACCATAGATTATTGACAAAAGCGTTTAAGTCCAATTACAGCAAATTATGAAATTGTAAAAAACATATTTTGTGTAGCAGCAAGTAGAGGGAAAGAAAAAATTATCTTTTCAAATCCAAAAGACGAAAAGGAACTATTAAATGAAGAAATCATCAAACAATCCAAAAATTTAGTAAAATTAAACAGTGATTCATTTTGAATGTCTGATATGTTTGATCACAAGTATGATATTGATCTTCAGAATATGTTCAAAATGCTTGAAGTAAAAAAAATTAAAACCGAAGATACAACCGAAATAAAAGTACAAACACACGATGATTTAATTGATCTTACACCATGTGTAGGGATCTATCTTGAAGCATCTTATTTCGATGATTGGGATATAGATAAAGAAATTAGGTTTTTTATCAATTTTTTTGAACAACGTTATAAACACCGACCAGCAAAAATAAAAAAGCTAAAACAGAACTATGAAGATTATATTAGTGAAAGAAATTCAATAAAAGATTTAACACTCTTTCTTGTTTATTTGGAAACACAACAAGAAAGATACATTAAACAAGTTTCACCCGATTTTGTTGATGATAATGCTGTTGATCAAATGCATAAAAGATTATCAAAAGTGCTTGAAAAAGACGAGATAATTCAACAAGAATGTTGGTTGGAATTTAGTGATAATAATCTTAGAATAAAAGTTCAGGGAATCGCTGATGTTATCAAGAATGATATAGTTTATGAACTTAAATTTGTTAGTAATTTAACAACTGATCATTTTTTACAAACTGCTTCATATATGCTAGCCTTAGAAAAGGAAAAAGGTATATTGTGGAATATTAGAAATAACGAAATGCATGAAATTCAAATCAAAAATCGAGAAGAATTTAGCGAAAAACTCGTACAAACAATTTCAAAAGGAGCTTATAAACCTAATACGTAAAAAAGAATTTGAGGAATCAGATGGAAGCAATTAAAAAACAAAAAATTACTAACGTGAATAAAAACATTGCTGTAATTGATGTAGAAACAAACTATCAAAGTGAAGTTTTTTCCGTTGGAGTCGTAATTGCTGATAGCACTGATTTTCAATGATTTGATAAAGAATATTGAATAATAAAAAACAATTTAACAGTAGGTGGAATGTATGCCCGTAATATTTTAGCTCCCCTTCCTCTTGAATTTAAACAAGATGCTAATGTTGTTCAAACACGCGAAGAAATGATTGTTCAACTAATTTATTTCTTGAAATCTAATGAAGTCAAAAATTGGTTTTCATATACAAAATTTGATTTTAGACATTTGCCTGAATTGCACAAGTCATTCAAGCATAACGATATTTCTATATTCGCTAAAAACAAACAATTTAACAAATATATTCAATTAAATGCAGAAACAAGTAAAAACGGCAATTTAAAAAGAGGATGAAAGGCAGAAGATATATACAGAATGTTAACCAAAGATGAAAATTATTTAGAAACACATAATGCCTTACTTGATGCAATTGATGAATTACGAATTATGGAATTATTAAACTTAGATATTGAAACATTTCTAAATCCAAATAAAAATAAAGAAAAAACAACTAGCCCAAAAAAAATTAATTTGTCAAAAGCAAGTATAAACAAAAAAAACACTCTTAAAAGTACAAAAAGTACAAAAAGCAAAAATTTTTGCAAAAAATTTGCCCCGCGCCCACGCTAATGGCGAAATTGAAGCCGGTTTTATCGAGTTATTCTTCCATTCTAAAACTTTTGAAATTCTTGGATGTAACATTTTCCTTGAAGAGGCTTCGCTTCTAGTCAATCAAATTGCCCTTGCACTTTCACAAAAATTAACAATTTTTGACTTGCAAAAAATGGCTTATACCCATCCGAGCCTTAACGAGGCGTTTTATTATCTTTGTCGAAATATTACCTTTTCAAATCTTAAAAAATAAAGAGGATTTAATAATAGTTTTTGCGCACTACAATTTCTTACTAGAGTAAAACTTAATCACAAATTTTAATAATTTGGAGTATATTAATTTAATGGTTTTTGATAGTAAATAATTTAGAATATTAAAAATTTAATTTGAATTTAAAAACTCTTTTATTTGACTTGAAGGGAGAAAAAAAGAAATACCTTGAACTGGTTTTTCATTTATAAGGCGAAAAGTCATTATCCCAATTACTTTGTTTTTAGTATTTAAAACAGGTCCGCCACTATTTCCTGGCTCAATTGTGATACTAGTTCGAACAAAACTTTGATTTGCTAATTTATTAGTTCCTGAAATAATGCCTTTGCTGATTGTCAAGCCAAGATTATGTGGGTTTCCAATTGTAAAAATTTCATCGGCATAATTAAAATTTTCTTCTATTTCAAGATTTTTAACTTGTGTGTTTAATTGCAAACTTAATATGTCATAGTTTTGTGAAATTTTTATAATTCTGGTTTTTTTATAGTCTTTTTCATTTGCAAGCCGATAAAAAATATCAATTTCATCGCTATTTTCAAGAATGTGTTTATTAGTAATAATTTTATTATCTATAACAAAACCGGTAGCAAAAGAAATTTCCTCATTTTTTTGAATCTTAATTTCAACAATTGACTTTAAAAGACTTTCAAGATTAACTTTTGGATTCAGTTTTATTCAATTATTTGTTAGCAAAGCAACGTTTGCCAACAAAATTCCAAGATTTAGAGCCAAAAATAAACCAATAAAGCCGTATTTTTTAGTAAATTTTTTCATTTTTATTTAAAGGTGTCTTATAAATAACAAATTTAAGGTATATTATAACCTAAAAGTATTTAAAAAGCTCTGATTATGTCACAGAATATTAAAACTATTATAATTAAAGTTAATAATTAAAATGTGCAAAAAGTTAAAAGGTTCAATTCTAAAAAAAAGGAGTATTCATAATTTTGTGTTTTAAATTTTTATGGATTTTTCAAATAGAAATTTAATTTAATTTTACATTATTTAACCGATTAGGGAAAATAATTTCTAATTGTTTTTTAATTATATTTCAATTTCTTATTAAATTGTTTCATATACATCCAAAATTGACTCTTTGTGTCTATTTTGCATTTTTCTTTTTTATAAATTTGGCTAAATTCTTCTGTAAAATCCAAAATTACGATTTTTAACCTTTAGATTTGACAATTTTAATGTACTTAAATTTGTCTTCAACTGTGAATCTGTATTGTTTATTTTGACACACTTTTTTGAAGATGTCTGAAATTAGTATACTAATTTGTATTAATTTATTTTTTTAAAATACAATATTTTTAAATGATATTTTCAGAAAAATTCTTAAATACATTTATAATTATATATCAATAATAATTTTAAAGATTAAAGAATATATAAATAAGGAAAAAACATGAAGAAAAAACTGAAACTTTTTAAGTTTATCACTAATATTGTCGGTTTCTTTTCACTGACACTAAGTGTTTTTGGCCCTCTTTGACATTTTCAAAATACAAAAAGCTATTCAGATTTTAAACTCGAAACCCGTGATATAGATTTATTAAATTCAAAAAAACCGCTAAATTTTGATGATTTAGTCCAAATTGTTTCAGCCAAAAACCAACAAAATTCGCTTGTTATCAACGCAAATATTAAAAAAACCCAAACACATCTAAACAAAACAAGCACTCATTCAGAGACTCCTAATTTAGATGATATTAAAATTCAAATTAATCAAGATGGTCAGGTAATTTTAAATAGTGCTTCACTTGAATTTGTTAACAAAAAAGCTGAACTCTATTTTGAAAAAGGTATACCAAAACTAAAATTTGAAGGTCACGTTTTTGACTTTAGAGAACTTCAAAATCAAACTCGGGTTGAAAAAACCTTCTTTTTCCTTCTTCCTTTTATTCCATTTATTACAAAAGCTGTTGCAGCTGCCATTGCTGCAGTAGCAGCAACAACAGCTACTGTAGCAGCTGTAAAAACTGTTCCAAAAGTTGTTGATAGCCTACGTAGATGAATTGATAACGGCAGAAGTGAGTATTCGCCAGTTGATTATAGCCCGATTATTTCAAGAACTGAAAGCTCAATTGTGGTTGACTTAGAAAAATTGCCAAAAGAAAAAGGCGAGTCTAGCATTAAAACAAAAGCAAAGGCAACGACTTTAAAACTTTCTATTGTAAAAGATAAAGAAAAATTAGAAAAATACACGGGAATCCATCTTGCTTGATTTTTTAATTTTCAGACTGAAAACTTAAAACCTTATTTTGTTATTAGTCAGGAAGAAATATCAGCAACTCAAGCCTGAATTTTAGCCGTTGGGAGTTTGCTAGCCCAATCAGTATTAACTCAAATTGTTATTGATAATTTGCTGCCTAGTTGAATAAAAGATGAAATGAATCAAGATGACCGCGATTATATCAGGGAAAAATTAAATTCCCCTATTGATTTTTATTCAAATGATCGATTAGTTATGTGAGATTTGGCTGAAAAAACAAAGGATACAGCAAATTTGATTCTAGGAAATGGAAGGCTAACAGATCCAAATAATAATTTAAATAAAGATATCGGTTTTACTAAAGATCGCTTTGTTGTTGGGGAAGGGCTAGCTAATGATGCTATTGATTGAACTAACCCTAAAAATGAGTTTGATATTCAACCAAGTAAAGCTCAAAATAATCAATCATACGTCAAAATATATTTTCCCAGTTATCATGTAAGGAGATTAAGAATGATAGGGAATGAAAAAAGGGGCATAAAGCGCGAATTTATAAAAAGAAAAAAAATGTTAAATATTGAAAAGGTGCATTTTTTATATGGAAAAGCTGATAAATTCATTATCTAAGGCAAAAAAACAGTTAAAAAAACTAAAATATATAGAAGTTAATATTAAAAGTCGTTGTTCAATTCGAAACATAGTTGAGCATGAAATTCATTTATCGTCTAATTGTGATTATGAGTATTATTATGAAAATTTTTTATTATATTACCTTAGTAATGGCTTCTATCCTAACCCAATTGAAAGAATTATTAGTTTAAATTATAAACAAGAAGATTATATTTATAATTTAAAACTAGAAGATATCACAAAAAGTGCATTTTTCTCCAAAAGACTCAATAATTTCCATTTTTATAATGATATTAGGTGTTTAATTGGCGGTTGAGCAAACAATGAATATTGTGAAAAAAATGGAAAAGAAAATTTTGATTTTATCGATGAACTTCGTCCTTCCTATGATTTATACGACGGTAAAAGTTTTGAAGAAGTTGTTGCTGTTGTCTTTGAAAACTTTGATGATATTGAAAGATGCGAATTTTCAATCTCTTATCCGGCTGTCTTTTCAAAAATGTTTAAATCAAAAAGCGAATTAAGAGAAATTGAAGCTTTAATTATTAAGGAAATACAGGAAAGTGTTCCTTATGCAAAACCAAAAAATTTAGCAAATTATCACGAAAAAATCTTTGATTTTTTATCAAATAGATATGAATATAATTCAAAGTTTGTAGATATAAATAAACCATATTTAGGGCAAAATGTAGAAAATATTTACAATTTGTTATTAAAAGAGAATTATAATTTTAGTGAAAAAACCCAAATTCAACCAATTCAAAATGTATTTACTTTTGAAACTTATGAAAATTTGCTTAAAAAATTTGAAAAATACGGGATTAAAAAGCTTAACTTAAATATTGAAAATCGTGATAAATTTATTCTTAGTTGATTTGATAAATTTGGCCCAGAATATCGAAAATATTGCATCGAACTTTTTGGTAAAAGAGGCCAAACTTATTATGATAATTTGAATAATTGAACAAATAAAATTGAATTAATCTATTTGTTGCAAATTTTATTTGGCCCAAAATATGAAATTGAAGATCAATATTTTTACCCCAATAAACCTGATTATTTAATTCTGCCAAGATGGGGGAAATTAAAACTTGAAAATTTCGAAATTTTTTACTTTGGTGGGCAAGAATACGGACTTTTTGATGAAATAATTTCCCAATTTGATTCAAAAAAGCCAGTTTTTTGATTTAAACCATCTTACTACTCCGTTGATTGTGGAGGCGAAGGATGAATTTTGCCAATTGCATTAAAAAATTTCATTTTATTGTATGTTGATAATCAAAAAATTTATTACTGATTTGGTCATTCAAATTTATATGATAATATTTATCAAGGTAAATACGAAATTTTAAAATATTATTTTAAACAAAAATTGGTCAAACTTGAACAAGATATTTTTCTGCGTGATGGCATAGATCCCGAATTTTTTGTTTCTAGATCACCAAGGTATAACAATTTATCTAAAAATGTGATTGAATCATCGAGGGAAGAATTAATTTTATATCGGGATGCATTGAATAAATATCTAAAAGAAATAGACCATGAATTTGATCGTTTTACAGACTTTCTAGAAAATACTAATTTATATAGCCAACAAGAAAAAGAATTAATTCTAGAAGAACACCCTCCCTTTTCTAGGGATTTGGATGGCAGAGATCAATATTATGAAGAAATTGCAAGAGTAGATTTTCGCGGTCATAAAAATAAAAAATATCTTGAGATAGAAGGGGAATCGTAGATCTTTTTATTAATTAATAAATTTAAAGACAAAAGATTTAAGTTTATTTTTAAAATTTTTAACTTGTTTTTCATTTTTATCAATTTAAAAATAGTAATTTTGATAGTTGAAATTATGTTTATTTGCAAAAATGTGCCTGAATTTTAGTGTAATTTATTTTTTGCAATTGATTAACATAATAACTTATTCCTTTAAAATATAATATTTTTAGGTATTTTCCCTAAAAAGTTTTTAATATATGTTAAAATTTTAAAACTAAAAAAAGTGAGTGTTCATAATTTTGTGTTTTAAATTTTTTAGGGATTTTTCAAATAGAAATCTAATTTAATTTTACATTATTCCCGAGTTTCCCAGTTTGATGAGATAATTTTAAAAAAGTGTCCGGTTTCCCGTGCTTTTTTAAGTTTTTTGCCAAAAGTTAATTACCTATTTTTTTACTGATTTATTAAGATATCAAAGTAGAAATCATACCTATTTCAAATATTGGGATCACTAGGAACACCATCGCGATTTTTAAATATCATTTGTTGATCTAAAGTGTTAAATTCAACCCTTTGTCTTAATTTTTGCAACATCGTTACTAAACCAACTTCAGTTAATTGACTGTTTGCAAATAACTTGTTATCACTAATATGTTTGTTGATTTTAAAAATTATAGTTTTTAAAATAACTAATGAGATAAAGCACAAAAATGTATGAGCTAGGATATGCTCATCTATTCTTAAAAATACAGGACGAATATTCAATAAACCTTTTAGACTTCTAAAATTAGCTTCAATATTTCACTGTTTTTGGTATTTTTCAACTATGTCTAAGACATTTAAATTTAGTATATTTGTTTCATAGACATAGTAACCATCAAATTGTTTGTCCTTGTCAATTTTACTTTGATCTAATTCAAATTTCATGTTTGAAATTTCCCTAAAATATTTAGGTTTTTTACCAAACAATTTGTTTACTTCAATAAAACCATCTTTATTTTGTTTTTTAATAAAACTTTGGATTTGCTCTTCGCGAGCCTTGCTGTCTTTTATTGCTCTTTTTTTACTGTAAGTAATAATTCTTCTTCTAATATTTTCAGTGTATCTTTTATTTTTATAAGATGAATAAAATTCTTCTTTTTTATACTTAAAATCTGCATTTACATCAACATAATCGCTAGGATCTAATAAATAATTTTTAAATTTTTGACTGCCTATCTTTGCACGATAAGAAATAATGAAATTATATTCTTTTGATTCAAGAAATCGAATATTTGCAGCAGTGGACATGCCACGGTCAGCAATTATTGTCATATTTTTGATATTATATTTGGATTCAATATCTAATACAAAAGGGATTAGCGTACTAGAATCGGCTGTATTTCCTTTAAAAACTTTAATATGAAAAGGAATGCCATTTTTATCGCATGCTAAAGCAATGACAATTTGATCTTCTTTGAATTTAGCATCTTTAGAATAGCCAGGAATTCTTAATCCATTTCCTTCAAATGTCTCAAAATAGACTGTTGATGCATCAAAATAAAATTCATTGTCCCTTTTTCCAAGCTCGCTTATAACCATTTTGTTAAGACTATCTAAAAGTTGATTTTGTGATTCATAGACAAGATCTAAGAGTCTATAAAAGCTATTTTTGGAAGTATTTATTTGATTTGAGTAATCATCCTTTTTATCAAAAGCATTAATAATGCTACCAGGATCAGTAATTCGCTTTGAAATTAAGTAGTTAAAAATTTGTTTCATATTTTTATGTCTACTTTTAGGAAGTGATTCAAAAATATTGTGCTTTTCAATAAGTTTTTCAATTAATTCCCCACCAATAAAAACCGAACCTTCGATTATGGCGGAATTTTTAATAGAATCAAGTAAAGTAGTCTTGATTTTATCTTTGTCATCTAAATTTGAAAACAATTTCAATTTTTCTTTGATAATTTGAATAGCATTTGGATTAATTTTTTCCAAAGTTTGCACATTTCCTATACTAAATCAACGTTTTGGAGCTTTCCCATAACCTTGTGTTCAGCCAACATATTTATATATTTTATCTTTTGAAGATCCTCAAACATTAAACAAAATCAAATTATGCTTTTTCATAATTTATAATTATACCATAAAATTACTTTAAAATTGTAATTAATTGTAATTAATAAAAATTAAGGTTTTACGGGTAAAAAACACCGATTTACGGGGATTTCTGCATATTCATATTCACTAAAAAGTGAATTTTTGCCATCAAACTGGGAAACTCAGGAAAAAAAGTGAGTGTTCATAATTTTGTGTTTTAAATTTTTATGGATTTTTCAAATAGAAATCTAATTTAATTTTACATTATTTAACCGATTAGGGAAAATAATTTCTAATTGTTTTTTAATTATATTTCAATTTCTTATTAAATTGTTTCATATACATCCAAAATTAACTCTTTGTGTCCATTTTGCATTTTTCTTTTTTATAAATTTGGCTAAATTCTTCTGTAAAATGTAAAATTGCAATTTTTAACCTTTAGATTTGGCAATTTTGATACACTTAAATTTGTCTTCAACTGTGAATCTGTATTGTTTATTTTGACACACTTTTTTGAAGATGTCTAAAATTAGCATACTAATTTGTATTAATTTATTCTTTTAAAATACAATATTTTTAAATGATATTTTCAGAAAAATTCTTAAATATATGTTATAATTTTAAATCAATAATAATCTTAAAGATTAAAGAATATATAAATAAGGAAAAAACATGAAGAAAAAACTGAAACTTTTTAAGTTTATCACTAATATTGTCGGTTTCTTTTCACTGACACTAAGTGTTTTTGGTCCTCTTTGACATTTTCAAAATACAAAAAGCTATTCAGATTTTAAACTCGAAACCCGTGATATAGATTTATTAAATTCAAAAAAACCGCTAAATTTTGATGATTTAGTCCAAATTGTTTCCGCCAAAAACCAACAAAATTCGCTTGTTATCAACGCAAATATTAAAAAAACCCAAACACATCTAAACAAAACAAGCACCCATTCAGAGACTCCTAATCTAGATGATATTAAAATTCAAATTAATCAAGATGGTCAGGTAATTTTAAATAGTGCTTCACTTGAATTTGTTAACAAAAAAGCTGAACTCTATTTTGAAAAAGGTATACCAAAACTAAGATTTGAAGGGCACGTTTTTGACTTTAGAGAACTTCAAAATCAAACTCGGGTTGAAAAAACCTTCTTTTTCCTTCTTCCTTTTATTCCATTTATTACAAAAGCTGTTGCAGCTGCCATTGCTGCAGTAGCAGCAACAACAGCTACTGTAGCAGCTGTAAAAACTGTTCCAAAAGTTGTTGATAGCCTACGTAGATGAATTGATAACGGCAGAAGTGAGTATTCGCCAGTTGATTATAGCCCGATTATTTCAAGAACTGAAAGCTCAATTGTGGTTGACTTAGAAAAATTGCCAAAAGAAAAAGGTGAGTCTAGCATTAAAACAAAAGCAAAGGCAACTACTTTAAAACTTTCTATTGTAAAAGATAAAAAAAAATTAGAAAAATACACGGGAATCCATCTTGCTTGATTTTTTAATTTTCAGACTGAAAACTTAAAACCTTATTTTGTTATTAGTCAGGAAGAAATATCAGCAACTCAAGCCTGAATTTTAGCCGTTGGGAGTTTGCTAGCCCAATCAGTATTAACTCAAATTGTTATTGATAATTTGCTGCCTAGTTTAATAAAAGATAAAATGAATCAAGATGACCGTGATTATATCAGGGAAAAATTAAATTCTCCTATTGATTTTTATTCACATAACGAATTAGTTATGAGAACTTTGGCTGAAAAAACAAAAGATACAGCAAATTTGATTCTAGGAAATGGAAGGCTAACAGATCCAAATAATAATTTAAATAAAGATATCGGTTTTACTAAAGATCGCTTTGTTGTTGGGGAAGGGCTAGCTAATGATGCTATTGATTGAACTAACCCTAAAAATGAGTTTGATATTCAACCAAGTAAAGCTCAAAATAATCAATCATACGTCAAAATATATTTTCCCAGTTATCATGTAAGAAGATTAAGAATGATAGGGAATGAAAAAAGGGGCATAAAGCGCGAATTTATAAAAAGAAAAAAAATGTTAAATATTGAAAAGGTGCATTTTTTATATGGAGAAGCTGATAAATTCATTATCTAAGGCAAAAAAACAGTTAAAAAAACTAAAATATATAGAAATTAATATTAAAAGTCGTTGTTCAATTCGAAACATAGTTGAGCATGAAGTTCAGTTATTGTTTAATTGTAATTATGAGTATTATTATGAAAATTTTTTATTATATTACCTTAGTAATGGCTTCTATCCTAACCCAATTGAAAGAATTATTAGTTTAAATTATAAACAAGAAGATTATATTTATAATTTAAAACTAGAAGATATCACAAAAAGTGCATTTTTCTCCAAAAGACTCAATAATTTCCATTTTTATAATGATATTAGGTGTTTAATTGGCGGTTGAGCAAACGTTGAATATTGTGAAAAAAATGGAAAAGAAAATTTTGATTTTATCGATGAACTTCGTCCTTCCTATGATTTATACGACGGTAAAGGTTTTGAAGAAGTTGTTGCTGTTGTCTTTGAAAACTTTGATGATATTGAAAAATGCGAATTTTCAATCTCTTATCCGGCTGTCTTTTCAAAAATGTTTAAATCAAAAAGCGAATTAAGAGAAATTGAAGCTTTAATTATTAAGGAAATACAGGAAAGTGTTCCTTATGCAAAACCAAAAAATTTAGCAAATTATCACGAAAAAATCTTTGATTTTTTATCAAATAGATATGAATATAATTCAAAGTTTGTAGATATAAATAAAGCATATTTAGGACAAAATGTAGAAAATATTTACAATTTGTTATTAAAAGAGAATTATAATTTTAGTGAAAAAACCCAAATTCAACCAATTCAAAATGTATTTACTTTTGAAACTTATGAAAATTTGCTTAAAAAATTTGAAAAATACGGGATTAAAAAGCTTAACTTAAATATTGAAAATCGTGATAAATTTATTCTTAGTTGATTTGATAAATTTGGCCCAGAATATCGAAAATATTGCATCGAACTTTTTGGTAAAAAAGGCCAAACTTATTATGATAGTGTGAATAATTGGACAAATAAAATTGAATTAATCTATTTGTTGCAAATTTTATTTGGCCCAAAATATGAAATTGAAGGTCAATATTTTTACCCCGATAAACCTGATTATTTAATTCTACCAAGATGGGCGAAATTAAAACTTGAAAATTTCGAAATTTTTTACTTTGGTGGGCAAGAATACGGACTTTTTGATGAAATAATTTCCCAATTTGACTCAAAAAAGCCAGTTTTTTGATTTAAACCATATTACTACCCCGCCTATGGATCAGGCGAAGGATGAATTTTGCCAATTGCATTAAAAAATTTCATTTTATTGTATGTTGATAATCAAAAAATTTATTACTGATTTGGTCATTCAAATTTATATGATAATATTTATCAAGGTAAATACGAAATTTTAAAATATTATTTTAAACAAAAATTGGTCAAACTTGAACAAGATATTTTTCTGCGTGATGGCATAGATCCCGAATTTTTTGTTTCTAGATCACCAAGGTATAACAATTTATCTAAAAATGTGATTGAATCATCGAGGGAAGAATTAATTTTATATCGGGATGCATTGAATAAATATCTAAAAGAAATAGACCATGAATTTGATCGTTTTACAGACTTTCTAGAAAATACTAATTTATATAGCCAACAAGAAAAAGAATTAATTCTAGAAGAACACCCTCCCTTTTCTAGGGATTTGGATGGCAGAGATCAATATTATGAAGAAATTGCGAGAGTAGATTTTCGCGGTCATAAAAATAAAAAATATCTTGAGATAGAAGGGGAATCGTAGATCTTTTTATTAATTAATAAATTTAAAGACAAAAGATTTAAGTTTATTTTTAAAATTCTTAACTTGTTTTTCATTTTTATTATCTATTTAAAAATAGTAATTTTGATAGTTGAAATTATGTTTATTTGCAAAAATGTGCCTGAATTTTAGTGTAATTTATTTTTTGCAATTGATTAACATAATAACTTATTCTTTTAAAATATAATATTTTTAGGTATTTTCCCTAAAAAGTTTTTAATATATGTTAAAATTTTAAAACTAAAAAAAGTGAGTGTTCATAATTTTGTGTTTTAAATTTTTTAGGGATTTTTCAAATAGAAATCTAATTTAATTTTACATTATTTAACCGATTAGGGAAAATAATTTCTAATTGTTTTTTTAATTATATGTCAATTTCTTATTAAATTGTTTCATATACATCCAAAATTGACTCTTTGTGTCTATTTTGCATTTTTCTTTTTTATAAATTTGGCTAAATTCTTCTGTAAAATGTAAAATTGCGATTTTTACCCTTTAGATTTGCAATTTTGATGTATTTAGATTCATCTTCAGCTGTAGATTTGCATTATTTCATTTTGTCACACCTTTTTTGATAGTGCCAAAAATTAATATACTAATTTAAACATTGCTCCCTGTTTTTTATAGAAAACAAATGATTTTTTAATTTTTTTCGGTTGGAATGAAAAAAATTTTAAAGATGCTTGCAAAAAAAAAAAAAAAAGTAGAATTTAATTAACTACAAAAATCGTGAATGGGGTTTAGTGTTGGAATACTCACAAAGCATTAGCGCACTTAACATTTTTAAAGTAATTAAAATTTTAACAAAATTGCATAATAACGGCTTAAAATACGCCCATATTGATTTTGTTGATCAAATTTATGCCCCAAATTTTGGACTAAACTACCAAATTGCAAATTATTTAATAAAGTTATTCCCTAATATTGAATTCGATGCTCATTTGATGTGTAAAAATTCACTTGAAAAAGTTGAAAAATTAATTCAAATAGGTTTTAAAACAATTTTTTTACCCGCCGAACAAGTTTCAAAAACTGATTTTAAAAGATTAAATAAGTCTTATTCTAATATAAATTTTGGTTTAATGATTCAAGCCAATCAAAAAATTGAAGACTTTTGCGAAATAATTTCTTGTTCAAACGTCATTTTATTAATGACAATAGATAAAATTGGCGGAGTCGGTGAGCCCTTAAATCAGCAACTTTTTTTAAAAATTGGCGAAATTCGTTCGATAAATAAAAAAATTAAAATTTATACCGACGGTGGATTGCGCAAGGAAAATTGAATTGAGTTTGAAAAATGAAACGTTGATGTTGTAATTGGTGGTAGCATAATTTTTTCATATCCAAATTTTTCTGAATTCTCTAGACTTTGAGGAAATCAAAAAAATGCCCTTAATTAATATTGTTTTGTATTCAACGGTTGGGTTGCTGTTTCTTATTTTGATTTTTTTCATTTTCAAAAGATTATTTGAAAAAACCCCAGAAAAAATATCTCAATATAAACTAATTTCGGTAGAACAATTCACAATTGATGCTCTTGAAATTATAAATGCCTCTGCTGATGTAAAAGTTATGACAAATTTGCTCTTAAAAAATCGTTTTTCAAAACTAAATTATTCAGTTTTACCTGGTCTTATTGTCAATGAGTCAAACCTTTTTTTTGTTTCTAATATTATCAATTATCAAGTGGGTATTGATAAAATAATAATTGATGAAAACATTATTTTTTTGAAAAAAGGTAAGATTTTAAAGCAAAATTACTTTTCTAAAAGCCAATTTGACTCACTTTTTAAATTATTAGATAAGAAATTTTCTAATTCAAAAATTGTCATTTTAGTTGATGATCGGATTGATTTTAATCAAATTGACAACAAAACTAGATTTGAAATTTGAAGCCAAAACGATATTATAAAAAAACTAAGACAAAATAGTCAAAAAATTTACATTCCCAAAAAAATAATTGATTATTTTAGCTCAATTAACCAGTTTAATAAGGAGAAAAATGCTTAAAAATTTGTCTTGGTACATTTTAGCTGCTTGAATTATTTTTGTCCTTGTTCAACTTTTTATTTTTTTTATCTACAGAGTTAATCTAAAAATTAAATACTCTAAACTAAAAATTTCAATTAAACTTGATCTTGAAACGATAAAACAAGGTTTTATTAATAAATATCAACAAAAATTCATAATTTTATTAATTAAAGATTTTTTCTTAAAACCTATTTGAATCAGTGAAAAAATAATTAAAATTCCTAATTTTTATTTAGAAAACCATATTTATGGTGTAGTAAATTTGCTTTACTTTTATAATTTTTATCTCCTAAAAAGCAAAAAATCATTGCAAATTGATATTTTTATTTTTTCCAGTTTTCTTATAAGTTTTCATTTGGGTTTTTTATTTTCATTTTTAAGCTATTTAATAGTTAGTTTGTGTTTTTTGATTTTAACTGTTTTTGTGGTATTTCTGGATTTTTTTCTAAATCAAAAAATTTATTCACAATCATATAAACAATCAAAGCAAATTTTGCTAACAAAATTAGAAAAGGACGAATTTAAAGTGGCTAATTCATATTTTAAATATAAAAAACTCGCATTTTTAAAGAAGTATTTTTTGTTTTATCCGTTTTTATTACAAAATTTTATCAACAAATTTAATGCTTTGGGGAAATAAATGCGAAAAAAAGAATTAAAAAAACAACTTGTTGAATTATATGATTTTGAAATTAGCGAGCTTGAAAACAAAAGTGAAATTGAACTAGAAAAATTACTTCAAAAGTCTAAAAATGAAGCAATTATTTTAAAGAACAATCCAAATAAATTTTTTTATATCAAATCAATGCCAAAACCAAAAGAAATTCAAACAAAAACATCAACAAAAGCTGGCTGAATCGTCTTTTTTGCTTTTATTGGCGTTCTTTTGCTTGCATTTATATTGTTTATGACACTCGCTTTTATTAATATAGGAGGAAATAATGGAACTTTTTAATGAAAAAATGACTAAATTTTGTAAAATTAAAAACTGAAACCAAGCAGTTCATGAGGGCGTAAGGATCTTAGTTGAAAATAAAAAAGCAACTTACGATCTTGAAAAAGCAATCATGGAACAAACAGCAAAATACGGCGCCTATTATGTACTTGAAGAAGGTGTCGCACTTTTGCATGCCCCAGTTGGCGATTATTGTCTAGAAGTTGGAACTTCAATTTTAGTTTTAGATGAAATGATCACTTTTAATAACCAAAAAAATAAAAAAGCAAAAATTATTATTACTTTAAGTGCGCCAAATTCTAATGATCATATTGCTTTAATTCAAGAATTTGGGCTTTTTTTTGGTAATTCAGATTTCAAAAAAGAAATTTATGCTTCTAGAACAATTAAAGAATTTTATCAAATTATTAAAAAATACAAAGGTTTAAAAAATGAAAATTAAATGTGTTTGTGGTTCAGGACTAGGATCTTCACTACTTTTAGAGCTAAATGTTAAATCTGTCCTTGAAAAATTAAAGATAAATTATGACTCAGTTGAGCATACTAACATTTCCAGTTTTGATTCTTTTGATGTTGATTTAGTTATAATCGGCGCTGATGTTGCCCCAAGTCTTGATTTTGATAAAAGTAAAATGGTAATTTTGACTAATATTTTATCAAAAGAAGAACTCGAGATAAAATTAAAAAAAACTTTAAAAATAAGCTAAAAGAAAGGATAATTTATGAATTTTGGCCTCTGACTTTTAAATTTTTTAAAAGATTTTGTGGGCACACCGGCGCTTTTAGTTGGACTTTTTAGTCTAATCGGCGCAGTTGCAATGCGTAAAAGTTTTTCACAAATCATTATAAGTTCCTTTAAAGTTAGTGTTGGTTTTCTTGTCTTAGGTGGTGGTGCTGGAGTTTTAGTTTCCTCACTTAATTTTTTCCAACCGCTTTTTCAAAGGGTTTATAATTTAAACGGGGTGATTCCAAATAATGATGCTTTTGCTGGCGCTCTCACTGAAAGTCTGCCAAGTATTGCTACTTTAGGCTCGCTAATTATGGTGATTGCAATGATTTTAAATATTATTCTTGCAACCTTTTCACGACTAAAATATGTCTATCTTTCTGGACATGTTTTATATTATTCGTCACTGATGTTAGCCGTTGTTATGTATACTTCGGGTTATGATTTTCAAAATAATTCGAGTGATTTTGCAATGGCATTGATTGCTGGATCAAGTATTTTGGCGATTTATATGGTAGTTTCACCGTCAGTTCAGCAAAAATATATGTTCCAAATTACCGGCACAAATGAAATTGCCCTAGGTCATACTGGCGGATTTGGTTATGCCCTTTCAGGACTAATTGGTCAAGGAATTGCAAAAATTGCCAAAAAAAAGCCACTTTCAACCGAAGAAATTAAATTTCCCCAGTCACTGTATTTTTTTCGAAATACTTTAGTTTCAATTTCACTGACAGTTTTCTTATTTTATATTTTTGCTTTTTTACCTGCAGGTATTTTATATGAGTTAGGAAAATTTGACAAAGCTGCCGATGCAGGTGTAATTAGTATTTTAGCACAAAAAAATTGGGTGGTTACAATGATAATTTCGGCTTTTACCTTTACGGCCGGAGTTGAAATTATCCTTTTTGGAGTTAGACTTTTTATTGGTGAATTAGTGCCAATGTTTAAAGGATTTTCTGATAAATTAATTAAAAATGCAAAAGTTGCTGTTGATTGTCCAGTGGTTTTCCCCTATGCCCCAAATGCGATAATTATTGGCTTTATTTCTTCTTTTTTTGCCGGAATTATTGGATTTTTTATTACCCTTGGACTTGGATATTCAGCACTTATTCCGGCAATAATTCTACCAGGACTTGTACCTCATTTTTTTCTAGGGGCAACTTCTGGAGTTTTTGGAAATATCAAAGGCGGAATATGAGGAGCAGTTATTGGTTCTTTTGTTAGTGGGTTAATTATCACTTTTATTCCTGTATTTTTTGGCCTTGGAAATTGAGTGCCATTAGCTACAAATGAACTTGGAAATTTAATAAAAGGGACTAATAAACAATCACTAATTACGCTAAATTGAGGAGATACTGACTATTTTATTGGTTATATTCCCGGGATTCTTGGTCTGATTCCAAAAGCTGGGAAATATATAATTTTAGGTTTGAGCCTTTTTGTATATTTTGTTTTCATAATTGATGGAATTATTAAAAAACACTTTAAAAATCGAGCTAAACCCGCTTAAGAATGATTTTTTCAAATTTACTATAAAAAATTTATCTATTTATATTTTTAAAATTTTAATACTCCAAAAATAAAAAATACTATAAATTAAAGTATAATTTTTAAATTGCTTTTTTTGGTTTTAAAAATTAGAAAATTTTCTTTAATTTAAAGACTAATTCAAATTAACATAAAATGTTAAAGTGAATTAGTCTTTTTTTATTTTTTAAAAAATTTAAAATAAAAAAGTAATTTTTATTTCTTTTTGTAAAATTAATTTTAAAAATATAAATTATCGTTTTAAAAACTTAAAATTGATTGTGGTATATAAAAATACCGACTAATTTTTCAACAAATTAATAATTTGCATTACTAAATATATAAAAGAAATACGTGCAGAGGTGTGATTTTCAAGAACATCTTCATTTTTAAAAGTTAAAAAACTAATTAAAGATTGCTTATATAAATTACTTTCAAAATTTCCAGTAAAAGCGACAATTATACAATTTTTTGCTTTCATTTTATTAACTAATTCATCAATTATTGAATGCATCCCGGAGAAACTAAAAAAAACACAAACACTTGAGTCAATTGATTTTTCAGTCCATTTTTGTTGAACCTCAAAATCATAATGATAATCGATATGATATTGCAATTTTGATAAATAATTTGCAAAAATATTGATAGATTCTAAATTTGAGCCTTTCCCAAAAAGCATTATATGTCGAGTTTTTTGTAATAATTTTACAAATTTTATCATCGAATTATAGTTTAGATTATAAATTTTATCAAGATTATTCATTATCAACAGATGATATTTGCTTAAAATTTGATTTTTTTGACTAATTTTGTTCTCAGAATAACGTTTTTTTTGGAAATTTAAATACGAATAATTGCGATCTAAAGCGGGCAATAAATCTTTTAGCCCTTTAAAACCTAGTTTTTTACAAAATTTTATAACTGAAGCAGTTGAACAATTTGCACTTTTGGCAATTATTTCCAACTTTAAAGACATTATTTTTTGAATATTTAAAAGCAAAAAACTGGCAATTTCCTTATCAATAAAATTCCGATTTTGCTTTAATAACAATGAAAGTTGATCAATTAAATTACTATTCATTTTTAAAAATTATACCAAGAAAAAGGAGTTTTATGGCTAATTTGTTCAAAATGCTTAAAACTAAAATTCAGGCATTCGGCTCACTTTTAGGCCAAATGATTATGCCAATTATTGGGATTTTTATAGCCTGAGGTTTGTTGACATCCTTTTTTATCCCAACAGGCTGAACCCCAAATAAAGAACTAGCAACAATGGTCAAAATCGGGATTGTCTATATTATTCCAATTTTAATTTGTTTTTTAGGAGGATATAAAATTTATAAAATGCGGGGCGGAGCAATTGCTGGTATTGTTGCAATTGCATCAGTCGCCGCTGGCCAATCAGAGACTTTTTCCCAAATCACTGGCGGAACCGCACCGATGCTAGTTTCAGTTATGCTTTTTGGCCCAGTTTCTGCACTTATTTTAAAACATAGCGAAAAATTTTGGATTCATAAAATTCCAAGTGGCTATCAAATGTTGGTGAATAATTTTTACCTTGGCATTCTCGGCTTTGTTCTGCTTCTTCCAGTTTATTATTTATCAATTTATTTTATTGGATATTTTATAAAATCACTCGGGATTCTAACAGCAAAAATGGGACAGTGAAAATTATACCCACTAATTGCTTTAATTGTCGAACCCGCAAAAATACTCTTTTTAAATAATGCTATAAATCACGGCGTTTTTACAACTTTGGGTGCAATTCAAGTCACTGAAACCGGCAAGTCAATTTTGTTTTTATTAGAATCAAATCCCGGACCGGGGTTAGGACTTTTGCTGTTTTATTTAATTTTTTCAAAAGAGAAAATTATTAAAGGTCAAGCAACCTCGTCAATTCCTATTCATTTTTTAGGCGGAATTCACGAAGTTTATTTCCCTTTTGCACTTTTAAGGCCAATTTTGATTTTGGCCTTAATTGCAGGCGGGGTTTTTGCGAATGCAATTTTCCAAATTTTTAATGTTGGTGCAGTTGCTCCTGTTTCGCCAGGTTCAATTATTGCTCAATATCTTCAAGTTGAAAAATCAACAAATTCACTAGTTGGGCTTACAATTGGAATTTTTGGCTCTGCGGTAGCGACTTTAGTTGCCGCTTGAGGAGTTAATTTTTTGGCTAAGTTGATTAATAGAAAAAAAACAAAAAAAGAAACTTTTGCCTTAGAAAGTGCCAAAAAATTAGTAGAAAGTGAAAAAATAAAACTAAAAAAACCAACTGAAAATAATCTAAATTGAAAACAAATTGTTTTTGCTTGCGATGCAGGAATGGGTTCTTCAGTGATGGCGGCCTCAATTTTTCGAAAAATTTTAAAGGAAAATGGAATTAGAAATGTTGAAATTACTAATTTAGCAATTGCAGATTTAACAGGGGCTGAAGAAATTATCATCACAATTCAAAGTCTTGAGGATCGTGTTAAAGCGAAAAATTCAACAGCAAAAATTATTACTTTAACTCAATTTTTAGATAAAAAATCTTATGAAAATTTAGCAAAAAAAATTAAAAAAATACAAGAAAAAGAAGGATTTTTGTAATGAAAGTGGTTCATTTTGGCGCCGGAAATATCGGGCGCGGGTTGATTGCAAAACTATACCATCAAAATCAATTTGAAATTATTTTTGTCGATGTTAATCAAAATTTGGTTAATGATTTGAATAAGAACGGTTTTTATTATGTCATTAATTTTGAAAATGGTGAAAAATATAAAATAACTAATTTTCAAGCAATCCATTTAAATAACAAGGAAAATTTATTAAAAAAATTAAGTTCAGCTGATATTATTTCAACCTCAATCGGCGCAAAAAACTTGGTTTTTCTTAAATCAATTTTTGCAAAATTAGCAAAAATTGAAGAAAAACATAAGCAAATTATTTGCTTTGAAAATGGTTATAGAGTAAGTTCTTATTTTAAGACTATTTTGGAAAAGTGCCAATTTTGAAACTTTGTTGATACAACAATTGACCAAATCGCGCCAAGTTCAAATGATTTAAACGTTTATACAGAAACATTTTCAGAAATTATTTTAGAGGAAAAGCAACAAAAAATTAAGCTAAAAACTGTTGAATATTTGGAAAATCTCGATTTTTTTATTCTTAGAAAGTTGTTTTTTGTCAATGCCTTACACTCAGGAATTGCCTATTTTGCTTATAATTTAAAGTTTAATTTTATTAATGAGGCGCTAAATTCCGTCATAATTCAAAATTATATTGAAAAAATGAAGGAAGTTTTACAACAGACAGTTTTGATTATAAATCCCTTAATAGAACAAAAAATAATGAATGAATATTTTGAAACCACAATAAAAAGGTTCAAAAATCCCGTTTTGCAAGATTTAGTTGTGCGAGTTGCAAGAAATCCTATTACAAAAATTTCAAAAAACGAAAGATTTGATTTGTTATTAAAATATGCAAAAAAATCGAAAATATCATCTGAAAAGTTAAGTATTATTTATGAAACTTTTGCTTATATATTAAATTTTGACTGAGAAAATGACAATCAGGCGCTCGAAATGCAGAAAAAATTGGCAGAAAGTCCCGAATTTTTCCTAAAAAATCAAACAAATTTAGATATAAATGAAATTAAATTAGTGCTAAATTTTTATAAAAATCAAAAGAAAAGGCTGAAAAAATGAATTTAAAACTCGAAAATATTCATTTAAATCAAATTATTACCTCAAAAAAGCAAGCTTTTGAAAAATTAATTAGAATTTTCCAACAAAAAAACTGTTGTGAATTTGAATATTTGCAGTCAATGGAAAAACGAGACCTGGAATCTTCAGTAGCTTTAGGAAATTTTTTAGCCTTACCGCACGGAAATTTTGAAGGAAATAATCTAATTTTTAGAAATTGCATCGAAATTGTCCACCTCAAAAACACACTTAATTGAGACGGCCAACCTGTTAAATTTGTTATTGGGCTTGCGGTTAAAGATTCTGAACAAATTGATTATATTCAAAAAATCGGCCTTGCCTTTATTGATGTAGAAAAAGTTGAAGAAATTCTGAATGATTCTGATTTATCAAAGCAAAAAATTTTAGATTGAATTATAAATAATTAAAAAAAAGCATATTTTTAATGCTTTTTTGTTTTAACTAGCTTCTTTAAGCAAAATTCAATGTGTTAAAATTTTATTTTAGTTTCTTAAATTTAGAGTTAAAATGTTTAAAAATAAGGTATTTTGAAATTTTTTTATTACTTTTATATTTTTTTGTGATAAAATTATCTAGTTTTTAAAATTGAATTTCCTGAGCTTATCCAATAAAATTTTAAATGATCTATTTTGATTTTAAATCTACAAAATAGATCATTTTCTTTTTATTTTAAAAAAAACAAAAATTAAATTTCTGTGATGGAAAAAAAGAAAAAAAGTGAGAAAAATAATGAAAATTGTCAAAAAAAACTTGTTTTTAATCTTTGGAATCGCTGGGATTGTGGTTTCATCTTTTTCGGGCATTATAATTTTGAGTACAAGAAGTTTAAATTATGAAAGAATTTATAATTATGAATATAAATATAATAAAAATGGTGATATTTTAGTAAATTTTGTCTTGAGTAAAGAATTTGCAGGTAAAATTGTAAGGTCTAAATTCCAAAATAAAAATTTTGATTCCGAGTTTGTTTCTTTTGAAGTTGACAAACTCGGTAATTTAACAATAAATCACCCTTTAAATCTTGATGATTCCTTCAAATTAACTTCAATCGAAATTCAAGGATACCAAATTTTTAAAGCTACCTATGAAAATGCGCCAATTTTTAAACCTGTTTTTTGAAATACCGTAACTGAAAAATTACAATTTAACAAAAATCTTACCGCAAATCGAGATGTTTTTTTAATTTTAAAAAATGAGGAAGGATATAAAATTGAAAAAAATGTCAATGTTGATTCAACCGGTGCAAGTTCAAAACTAACCTCTAGTCTACTAAATTTAGATCAAAAATTGGCTCTTCGCGGCATTTATTTTTTTGATGAGAAAACAAAAATGAATCAACCAATCAATTTAAACGATCTTTTTGTTGAATTTGATGTTAAAAAACCACTCAAAAACCTTGCTAAAAATTCAGAACAGGCAAAAATTTTACTACCAAAAAATACAGAATCTTCAAAAAATGAAACAATTCAGGAGAAAAAATTTTCAATAATTCAAAAAGTAGCGCAAAATGAAGACGCTGTTGATGTTTATTTTAATTTTATTGATCCTGAATTAACATCTTCAAATTTGGTTTTGACGATAAATTCAGAAGATGGACAAACTAAATTAACCTCAAAATATGGATATTTTGATTTTGATAAGAAATTATACCACTTTTCTTTTGACAAAATTTTAACGAATAAAAAATATTATTTGTCAAATATTCATTATTATGATTCAAAAAATAAACTAAACGATATTAAGATTCAAAACAATATTGAAGATTTTTCATTTGTAAAATATTTTGAACCAATAAAATTAAAAGAAATCAAACAACTAAAAAGTGATTTTATTGACCAAATTTGGGCAAATTTGGAATTAGAAGATGAAAATAAAACATTAAAACAAGGTGATATAGTTAAAATTTTTGCAAGTGAAGGCGAAAAAAATATTGAATCTATCGGTGAAATTTTAGAAGAAGCTGACAAACTTTTTCTAAAATTTCATTTTAATGTTTTACCTAATAAACAAATTGAGATTAAAAAGTTAGAACCTTTTAAAATTCAAAAAAAATTATGGCTTGAAAAAGAAAATGGATCAGAATTTCACAAAAACATTGCAAAAACAAATCTTTTTTCACTAGAAAATAAAATTGAACTTAAACAAATTGAGCAAACAAATTTTGATTCATTAAAAATGGACCTAACTTCTGATCAAATTAATCTCGATCGCATTCAAGTTAATGTGAATTTTAACGAAAAAGATGCCAAAACTAATAAGACAGTGGCAACTAATTTTAAAAATTTTAACTCAAAACTAGTTTTTGACAACATAAATCTTGAAAATAACAAAAAATATTTAATTAATAAAGTTAATTTTCGCCAAAATAACAAGGTAGTTCCAATTGATTTTAGCAATAATTTTGTCTTTGATACCGCGATTTTAACATTAAAGGAACTCAAGTTTAAGGAATTTTCTACAGATAAATTAGTTGTTAGTGCAAAAATACTTAATAATAATGGTAAAAAATTAGTTTTAGTCCTAAAAAGTAATAATGAAATTTTCCGATCTATTTCAAACAAAATTCAAGGCGAAGATGCTGAATTTGTTTTCGAAAAAATTGATTCTAATAGAATTTTTACTTTTGAAAAAATTGAAACAGACGAAAAATGAGTTGCAGTTAATAAATTCGAGATTAAAATTGAACCAAAAGGAATTGAAGTTGTCAAAGATAGTGCAAAATTTACTGATTTAACAATTAATTCGGCAAATTTTAGTGTCGAATTAAAAAGTTTAGATAATGTTTTTGGTGAAAATCAAATAATCAGCGCGGTTTTAACAACAGAAAAAGGTGAAAAAACAGGCAAATTTCAAGGTAGAATTAAAAAAACTAATGAAAAATGGGTGCTAAATTTTAATTTTATAGGACTTAAAAGTGAAACAAAATACAAAATTCAACAGTTATTTTTCAATAATAAACCAGAAAAAGCTTGAAAAAATTATAATTTAAACAATCAACAAGGCGCTTTTTATGATGCAAATGGTCAAAATGCAGAAAAATTTGAGTTTATAACTATTAAAAACACAGTCGGATTGACGATTTCTGATGAAAGCTCATCACCTTTTGATAAAAAACGAACTCTAAAAATTCAATTTACTGAGGGAAATAAATTTAGTGCCAAACAAGCAAAATTAGTTTTCCGTGAAATAGGGAACTCCACAAACAAAGAATTAGAGTCAGAATTTTTTGAAAAGAATGGGAAAAACGATAACAAAACAATAATAAATCTTGAAAAGACTAATACTTTTTATGAATTAGTGGCGGTAAAAAATTCTGATAATACAAGAATTACGGTCGATAAGTCGCAAAGTAGTAAAATTATTGTAAATGAAATTTTCAAGGATTCAATTCCTGTTTTTTCAAGCCAGCATCCAAATTCAATTGATGCAATAATTCCTTTTAATGACAATCTGGGAAAAATTAAGGAAAACGACAAGGCAAAAATTATTTATAAAAATAGTAAAAATGAGACTTTTGAAGTCGAAGCAACTGTTGAAAACTCTAGTCAAAATAATCAAATATCCAATAAAAACAAGACTAATTTGCAATACCTAAAGCTAAAATTTCAAGATTTAACTATAAACGAAAAGTACCAAATTGAAACTATTGAATTTGGAAATGAACAAAAAATTAATTACTATAATAAAGAAAATTCAGAAAAATTCAGTTTTCAAAGCGAACTTAATTTGGTGAATGGCCTAAAATTAGATGAAAAAAATAAACTTCTTAATTTGGAAGTTTATTCAAATTTTGATTTAAGTCAGAGTAATTTATTTTTTAATTTGGAACTAAAAAACCAAGAAAAACAGGATTATTTTCTTAAATTTTACAAAGCACAAATTGAAAAACTAAGTAATTCAGCAACAAATTCTGCTCATAAAAAATCGAATTTTCACTTTAAATTCAGTTTTAATTTTCTAAAATCTGAAATTGAAAAAATTAAGACTGGAAATTATATAATAAAATCATTTACTTGAAAACAAAATCCAAAAAAGGAAATTTTGGAGATCAAAAATTCAGCTACAACAATAAAATTAACAAGTTTTGATGATATTAGAACTGAAATGGACAAAAAATGAGCTGAATTTGCAAAACAAAATTTGTGAAAATTTCCGCAGGAAATTTCCGAAAGCGAAATTCAATTAGCACTAACAAAAACAAATTCAACACTTTTTAGTGACCTAAAAATCGTAAAGGATGAAAAATTAACGACTTATTTAGAACCTAGATATGAGCTTAATTATTTGGGAAATACTTTCACAGGTTTTCTAAAAAAAGAGCATTTTAACTATGTAAATTATAACATTTTGAAAAATCCAAGACAAATTTGGGGTTTTGGTGATACAAAATATTCAACTTATTTTGGGTATAAATATCGTCCAGAAAACGTTTTTGACGAAGGAAATACTTACTGATATTTAGATAATAACTGGAGTGATAAAGCTAGTGAATTTAAAATGATTCCGCAAAATGTTAGACAATATCCGCATGGTTATTATGTTGAAACGTTTCGCCTACGCTTTTTTGATAATGGTGACTATACGCCGGTTCATAAAAACAATTGATGACACGATTATATTAGTGTTTCATATGAGGATATGGAAGGAAAAATTCATCAATTACCAAAGGAAAATATTGCAAAACCGGAAAAAATTATCGGAGTCGGGGGCCAACTTTCAGTTACAGTAAATGTTAAAAAACGATTAAAAAAGATAATAATTTACTTTAATAACAAGATGGGGAACAAATATATTTCGATTGCACGAATTCATTTTGTAGGAATTGCTAATAAAAATAAGGATTTTAATTAAAGCTGATAATCATTAAGCAATAAACAATCTAGAAATTTTTAAAAAAACCTAGGTTTTTTTTAAAAATTTCTTTGAAAACTGAAATTTAGATTAGAACGGCCATATTTTTTTCCTGAGTTTCCCAGTTTGATGGCGAAAATTCACTTTTTAGTGAATATGAATATGCAGAAATCGCCGTAAATCGGTGTTTTTTACCCGTAAAACCTTAATTTTTATTAATTACAATTAATTACAATTTTAAAGTAATTTTATGGTATAATTATAAATTATGAAAAAGCATAATTTGATTTTGTTTAATGTTTGAGGATCTTCAAAAGATAAAATATATAAATATGTTGGCTGAACACAAGGTTATGGGAAAGCTCCAAAACGTTGATTTAGTATAGGAAATGTGCAAACTTTGGAAAAAATTAATCCAAATGCTATTCAAATTATCAAAGAAAAATTGAAATTATTTTCAAATTTAGATGACAAAGATAAAATCAAGACAACTTTACTTGATTCTCTTAAAAATTCTGCCATAATCGAAGGTTCGGTTTTTATTGGTGGGGAATTAATTGAAAAACTTATTGAAAAGCACAATATTTTTGAATCACTTCCTAAAAGTAGGCATAAAAATATGAAACAAATTTTTAACTACTTAATTTCAAAGCGAATTACTGATCCTGGTAGCATTATTAATGCTTTTGATAAAAAGGATGATTACTCAAATCAAATAAATACTTCCAAAAATAGCTTTTATAGACTCTTAGATCTTGTCTATGAATCACAAAATCAACTTTTAGATAGTCTTAACAAAATGGTTATAAGCGAGCTTGGAAAAAGGGACAATGAATTTTATTTTGATTCATCAACAGTCTATTTTGAGACATTTGAAAGAAATGGATTAAGAATTCCTGGCTATTCTAAAGATGCTAAATTCAAAGAAGATCAAATTGTCATTGCTTTAGCATGCGATAAAAATGGCATTCCTTTTCATATTAAAGTTTTTAAAGGAAATACAGCCGATTCTAGTACGCTAATCCCTTTTGTATTAGATATTGAATCCAAATATAATATCAAAAATATGACAATAATTGCTGACCGTGGCATGTCCACTGCTGCAAATATTCGATTTCTTGAATCAAAAGAATATAATTTCATTATTTCTTATCGTGCAAAGATAGGCAGTCAAAAATTTAAAGATTATTTATTAGATCCTAGCGATTATGTTGATGTAAATGCAGATTTTAAGTATAAAAAAGAAGAATTTTATTCATCTTATAAAAATAAAAGATACACTGAAAATATTAGAAGAAGAGTTATTACTTACAGTAAAAAAAGAGCAATAAAAGACAGCAAGGCTCGCGAAGAGCAAATCCAAAGTTTTATTAAAAAACAAAATAAAGATGGTTTTATTGAAGTAAACAAATTGTTTGGTAAAAAACCTAAATATTTTAGGGAAATTTCAAATATGAAATTTGAATTAGATCAAAGTAAAATTGACAAGGACAAACAATTTGATGGTTACTATGTCTATGAAACAAATATACTAAATTTAAATGTCTTAGACATAGTTGAAAAATACCAAAAACAGTGAAATATTGAAGCTAATTTTAGAAGTCTAAAAGGTTTATTGAATATTCGTCCTGTATTTTTAAGAATAGATGAGCATATCCTAGCTCATACATTTTTGTGCTTTATCTCATTAGTTATTTTAAAAACTATAATTTTTAAAATCAACAAACATATTAGTGATAACAAGTTATTTGCAAACAGTCAATTAACTGAAGTTGGTTTAGTAACGATGTTGCAAAAATTAAGACAAAGGGTTGAATTTAACACTTTAGATCAACAAATGATATTTAAAAATCGCGATGGTGTTCCTAGCAATCCCAATATTTGAAATAGGTATGATTTCTACTTTGATATCTTAATAAATCAGTAAAAAAATAGGTAATTAACTTTTGGCAAAAAACTTAAAAAAGCACGGGAAACCGGACACTTTTTTAAAATTATCTCATCAAACTGGGAAACTCGGGAGAAATTTTTAAAAAAACCTAGGTTTTTTTTAAAAATTTCTTTGAAAACTGAAATTTAGATTAGAACGGCCATATTTTTTTATATTGTATTAAATTATAAATTGAAATTACCGGAATAAGAAAGCCAAAAATATATAAAAATCAATGTTTAGGTTAAATCAGTATACTAACTTACTGTAATTTATAGTGTTTTTTAAATTTTAAGTATATAAATTACCCAATTAAAATATCTTCTGTAATATAAGTTTTATTCTGTTTTCCGATATTATCGCCTTGTCAAACATAAATAAATGAAGTAATTCCGAGCTGTCCAATCAGCATTATAATCATAAATCCGACCTGAGAAACAGTTGACAAGTCGCGAATTAGTCCAGTTGATAGTCCTGAGGTTCCAAAAGCAGAAGTAACTTCAAAAATTAAATGATGAATTTGGTATGGAATAGTTTTGCCTCTATTAATTGAATCATCAAGGGAAAAACTAGCAACAAAAACAAGAAAAATTACTAAAACAAGTGAAATAAAGAAAACAATTGAGGCTGAAACAACTTTATCTGTAGTAATTTTTCTTCTAAAAGCATTAACATCTTGGGATCCACGAATTCTTGAAATAATTACAAGGATAAAAATCCAAAAAGTTGTAACACGAATTCCGCCACCTGTTGAAGCCGGCGCAGAGCCGATAAACATTAATAAACTTGTTAAAAACGTGCTTGCTTGTGAAAGTTGTTTTAGATCAAAAGTTAAAAAACCAGTCGAACGCGACATAAAATTATGAAATAAAAGTGCAAAGGACTTATCAAATCAGTTACCATTTTCGACCTGATTTCAAAAAGTAAGATTGGATTTTGAACTCGCCTCAAAAGCAATAAATAAAATAAAACCAAAAAACGAAATTACAAAATAACTTAAAAGTGAAATTTTTGAGAAAAGTGAAAAGCGAAAGTTTTTCACTTTCTGTTTTGATAGTTTTATCCGAAAATAACTATAAAAATCAAAAATTACGGGATAACCAATCCCGCCAATGATTGTTAAAATTATAATAATAATCTGCAAAAAATAAGAATAATAATAAGGCTCGAAACTATAGGCGCCAATTATATCAAAACCAGCATTATTGATTGCAGAAATACTATGAAAAATTGCAAATCTTAGTGATAAAACTAAATTTTTATATGGACTTTGTTGGAAAGAGAATTTTTTTGGGCTAATTTCATAATAATAAAAATGAAGCATTAGCGCCAAACTTGAAATTAAAACTAGAATTAAAAAGAGGTTAATTGAGATTTTAATTACACCTTTTAGATCATTTAACCTACTTGATCCTCTTTCAATTTTGAGAATTTCACGAGATAAAATACTAATTTTTTTTCCAAAAATCAAGTTAAAAATATAGAATTTTACCGCAAAAATTCCAATTCCGCCAAGGGAGATCAGAATTGCAATTATAGTCTGGCCAAAAACATTAAAACTTGTTCCGGTATCAACCAAACTAAGTCCGGTATCGCTAAAGGCAGAAACTGAAGTAAAAAGTGCGCTGAGAAAACTAATTTTGTCAACGGCGTTTGTATGTGCAAAAGGCGTAACTAAAAAGCCAGCACCAAGAAAAATAACTATGGTATAAACAGCAAAAATTATATGAATTTTTTTTAGCCGAAAAAGTGATTTTAGAAAACTTTTGAAATTAATTTTCAAATTCATTTTTCCCCGTTTTGATAAATTATTCCTTGTTTTCTAGTGTTTTTTATATATCAGTAAGCTAAAAAATCTAAAATAAGCCCATTTTTCAAAGTTAGTGATATAATTATACTAGTTTTTATAAAAATCAAAAGCAAAAATCTAAAAGAAAAATAATTTTTTTATATCAATCAAAAAATGCTATAAAAAAAAGTGTTTTTTTGATTTAGTTAGATAAAAAATTTTATTTATAAAATTTTAAATTTATTTTTTTTGGATAATTTTAAAAATTTTTTCAATTTTGGTCTACAATTTAGTCAAATGAAACGAGCAAATATCTGTATAATTGGAGCAGGGCGACTAGGGAGAGCGGCAATTTCCCAGCTTGCTGAATCAGGTCATAATGTGATTGTGATTGATAAGAAAGCGGAAAATCTTAAATTTATTCGTGAATTTGCGACTATAGAACCCATTATTATGGATGCAAGTGATATTAACGCGATGCGAAATGAGGTTGGGCTTGAAGATATTGACACGATTATAGTAGCCACTTCAGATAATATTGAAATTATTGCAACTTTATTAGAATTACAGGCCGAAATTAATTTATTTAATAATTTAAAAATAGCGGCCCGGGCAGTAAATAAAAGGCACGCGCGGGTTTTAAAACAGATTGGCGTTGACTGAATTATTAGCCCTGAAGAAGAAGCTGGAATTAAAATGGCGCTTTTGACGGTGGATAAAAATTTTCTTAACTATGCCGATAGTCTTAAAGAAATTGCAAATGGAGTTTTTGCCGGAAGTGTTAATGTAAAATCGCCTCATTATATAAACAAAAGTATTAGAAATGCGAATTTACGTCAATTTAATGTTAATGTGGTTTTAATTAAAAGAAATAAAGAAACTTTCTTGCCAGCAGCCGAGACAATAATTCAGTTAAATGATGAAATTACGATTATTGGAAAAATCGGTGATGTTGCAACAGTTTTACAAAAATTAGAATCAATCAAAAAGTAAAAAAGTGTATGTTTTTATAGGCTTTTTGTAAATTGTTTGATTAAATTAGCAAGGATTTTACAAATTTAAGGCAATTTTTTCTAAAGCCTTTTTGTTGATGCTACATTTTTGATTTTCACAAAATTTTTCCAGTATTTAAAATAAATGGTAGCTTCAAAAATAATTGTTGAAAATATAAGATAAACTAATGAAATTCAAAAAAGATCTAAACTAATTCGGCCAATTATGTAATTTTTTGGTCTATTTTCAAGATAGTGATTAAAAAATGGTAACTGACTAGAAAGGAAAAACAAGAGAAAACTAGTTAGAAAAACAAGACTTAAGATAAAAAATCAGTATGAATTTATTTTTTTTATTACTATTTTTTTATTTTCATTTGCAGAAAAACCATCAATTATTAGGTTATTTATTTTGAGTTGTTTTAAACCAAAACCATAAGCAAAAAAGGATGATATTAGAAGAATAATCATAATTAGAACGCCAAGAATTACTGACCAAATCTCAGCGACTCCAACGTGAGCTTCATATTCTAATTTTTTAATCGCTTCATATCCCTTTTTTTCTAATTTTGAGAGTAAATTTTGCACTGGATTTTCGCCTGAATTATGAAAAATGTCTAGTTTGAAAGGAAGATTATCATCTAGTGCATTATCAAAAACTTGAACTACGTTTTTATTAAATAGAATCTGACTTGCTTCATCAGAATCAAAAATACCGCTAATTTTGAAGATAAAGAGCTGGTCTTTAAAAAATAAAAAGTTGGGATTTTGCAATGTAAAATTTATCTCATCACCTATATTTAAATTAAGATTTAATTTTTGCTTAAAAAGATCAATTAATTTTTGATTTACAAGAATTTCATTATTTTTTGCAGGAATTTTTCCAGATATGGGAGTTTTAACATTGTTATCAAGGCTGAAATTTTTTATAAAATTGAACTGTTTATATTCAGTAATTTTTGGAAATTGACTGTTTTTTGAAATTTCCTTTTTTATTCCATAAAGTGATAAATTTTGAATCAAAAATTTAGCAAAGTCAGTTTCATTATTTTTGCCTGTTTTGTCTTGAATTAAAAATTTCTTCGAAAAATTGAAAATATTTTTAACTAAGTTTTTATAACCATTGTTTGAAATTAAAATATAAAAATCTGAACTAGTATTAATATATCCAACAGTTCCAACTATTTTAAATTTTTCGCGATGAATTATTGGGTCTTGATTAGCTAAAACATCAGGTATTTTGTATTTGTATTCAATTGTGTCACCAATTTTTACATCTTTTAAATTTGCAAAATCTTGTGAAACTATTATTTCGTTGTCTTTTTCTAAAAATCGTCCTTGAAAATTAACATAATTTTTCATATTATTTTTAGAAAAAGAATTAATATCAACTGATTTAATTCAAGTAGGCGAAGAGCTAAAACCAAATGAATCCGAATTAGAAAATCCGCCGAATTCTAATATTGATTCGCCTTTTGAAACTGAAGTCACAGATTTTAAATTTTCAATTTCTTTGATTTCTTAATTTTTAAAAGCATGGCCATTTTTTTTGACAATTGTAATTTGTTGGTCTGGAAATTTATAAATAGGTGTGTCGAATTTTTTGTTCAATTGCCATAAAAATAATGAAAGTAAAATTGAAAAAATTGAAAAAATAGAAAAAAAGATACTTAAAAGTCAATTTTTTCTAAAATTATTTTTTGAATAGTTAAAAAAATTCTTATATCTTGATTTTTTTCCAGTTTTGCTTTTATGCATTAAAGTTCCTTTTGCTTTTCCTATTTCCTAATAAATTAGTAAATATCGTAATTTCTGACAATATTTCCGTTTCTATTTATTTCCTGATCATTTTCAAATATTTCTGAATAGGAAAAAATTTGACCGTTATTACTCAGTAATTTTTGCTTTGGGGGATGTTTTTTCTTATAGTCATCATCATCATCATCATCAATTTTAAAAGATCACCAATACCCTAGTGATCAAAAACTTCAGATATCTCATTTTGAAATAACTAAATTAGAATAATTCTCCCAACCAAAATTTACTAAATATTTTTCTGTTTTTGGGTCATAACCATATTATATGATAATATTGTGTCCAACATTGAAATTAGCAAACGCAACCATAACGGGCATTTGGTTTTTTAGCAAAAAATTTTCTGGACTACTTGAATGCATAAAACTAGTGGAGTAGTCAGTTGTAATATATTTTTTTATTTCCTTATCTTTTAGAAAACTCTCTAATGTGGTAGCAGTTTTAATAAAATAATCTATTTGTTTTTTTGGGATTTTGTTATTTTGCTCTGCTTTTACAACTACATTTTCTATTAAATTTATCATACATATTTTTTCTCCTTCTTCTAATTTAGCTATAACACTAAATTTTTAATTTACCAAAAAAAGCAAATCAAAATTAAAATTATATCATAAAAATTAGTTTTTCCTTAGCATCCAAAAGGGTTTGAAATATAAATTTTTTTAAATTAAGAAAAAATATTAAAAATATAATATAATTTTATTCTACCTATGGAATTCGAGAAAAAGTACTTACATTTATTAAAACTTTATATATTTGAAGCATCACTTTTTGATGATGCTGCTTTTTATTTCGAATCCGCTTCACTTAATATTTTTGACAGATTCCCCATTATTCTTCATTAGAGAAGATTTTTTTCTTCAAAGATGAAGTTTTCATATTTTTTTTAAGAATAAAATATTTTTTTATTCAAATTAGAAGTTATTTTTATTTTATCTAATTTAAGGGGAAAATTTAAATAATGAAAAATATTGAAAAAAGTGAAATAATTATCTCCCTTGTTGATGTTGATAAAGAATTTGGTGATAAAAAAGTTTTAGATCAAATAAATTTGGACATTAAACGAGGAGATTTTGTCACACTTTTAGGGCCCTCAGGGTCCGGGAAGACAACAATTTTACGTTTAATTGGTGGTTTTGAATGAACTACTCGCGGCGAAATCAAATTTAATGGCATCGATATAAAAGACGTTCCGGCACATAAACGTGATACAGCTACAATTTTTCAAGATTATGCACTTTTTCCACATTTATCAGTTCGTGGAAATATTGAATTTGGTCTTAAATTAAAAAGAATTAAAAAAAAGGCAGAAGAAATTCCGGATGTAGTCTGGAAAAAATTTGAGCACTTAAAGAAAAAATGACAGGATAAGCAAAAGCGAAAGATTAAAGAGTTAAAAATTTTACAGGCTCATTTAGAAAAACTGCTTGAAAATCCACAGTTAGATATTAAAAAACGTAAAAAATTACAGGATAAATTAGATGATTCTGATTTTAGATATTCAAATTGAGAAAATTATCTAACATCCAAATCAGAAAGTTTTAAAAAAAAATACCTAACCCGAAAGATCACAAAACAGGAAATTAATAAAGAAATTACCGATATTATTGACCTTGTTGGTCTAACTGGAAATGAAAATCGAGCAATTTCGGAATTATCAGGAGGAATGAAACAACGCGTAGCACTTGCAAGATCGCTTGTAATTGAGCCTGAAATTGTCCTACTTGATGAACCTTTATCAGCTTTAGATACAAAAATTAGGCAAAAAATGCAAGTTTTTCTAAAAAAAATTCAACAAAAACTTGGCCTAACTTTTATTTTTGTTACTCATGATCAAGATGAAGCCTTGCAATTATCAGATAAAATCGCCATAATCCGTAATGGAAAAATCGCCCAATACGATGAACCAAAACAAATTTATGACTATCCAGTTAATAAATGGGTGGCTAATTTTATTGGTGATTCTAATTTTTTTCAGGCAAAATACATTAAAAAAAATCAGGTCGAAATTCTTGGTCTTAAATTATATACAATTCATGATGAGTTTATCCCAGGCCAAAAATTAGATTGCCTGATTCGTCCAGAAGATATCGATATTGACCTAAATTCAGGCTATTTTAAAGGAAAAGTTATCCAAAATATTTATAAAGGTTCATACTATTCACTTGATATCAAAGTAGAAAATACAATAATTAATGTCGAAACTAACGATTTTTATGACCTCGAGACTCAAGTTTTTCTAAAATGAGATGATGATGCTATTCATTTAATGGAGATGGAAAATGCTGAAATTTAATTTTTTTGAAAATTTTTGAAAAAATTTCAAAAAAAGTTTAAATCCGCGCATCAGTCTTGTAATTCCCTATGTAATTTTTGCCCTGATTTTTGTGATAATTCCATTAATTTTACTTTTTGGAAAATCAGTTAGTCCGCTTGTACATAATAGTCAAAGTTTTGATAATCATTTATTAATAAAGGAAAAAACTACCTGGCAAATTATTGGCCGTTCAATTTTTGTTGGTCTAATTTCGGCTTTTATTTGTTTAATTTTAGCATTTCCCTATGCTTTTTTTGTTGCAAATTCAAGATCAAAAATATTCAAAATTTATTCGCTTTCATTGATAGCTAGCCCCTTAATTATTTTCACAATTGCTAAAGTTTTTGCGCTTAGAAGTTTATTTTTACTACTTTTTGATGAAGGTAGTCTTAATAATAATTCTTTTATGGTCTTAGGTTTAATTTTTTTGAATTTTCCATTTATGGTACTGCCATTATATACAATTTTTCGCGATATGCCCAAAAATTTACTAGAAGCCGGGACTGATTTAGGTTATTCAAAATTTTGACTTTTAATAAAAGTTGTTCTTCCTTATAGTTTTCGGGCAATTAGTTCCGGTTTTGCGCTTGTTTTTTTAATGGCAGCTACCTCAATTGTGGTTTCAGATAAACTTTTACCAAATGGATCACAAAACCAATTAATTGGCAATTTGATTAATAATTCTGCAAATATTTCCAATCCTTTTGATCTTGCCCGGGTTTCATCGCTTGTTTTGGTGACCCTGCTAGTTTTTATTGGAATTTATAGTCTAATTCATTTTATTCCTATTATTATAATGAAAATTAAAGGATTTAAATATGACTAAAATTATTGATTTTTTCCAAAAATATGAAATTTTGAAAAAATCATACGTTTGATTTTTAATTATTCTTTTTTATATTCCGATTATTGTCGGGGCAGTTTTTTCTTTTAATTCACCTTCAAAAAAAGGATTTGTTTCAAATACTTTAAATAAATTTTCCTTGCATGCTTTTGATGAATTTAGCAAAGAAAGTTTTGCTAGCGCTTTTATTAATTCAGTAATTATTGCTTTTTTTGCAGCAATTGTTGTTGTTTTTCTTTCACTTTTGACAGTTTTTGCTCTCTGGCGACAAAAAAATAAAACAATAAAAACCTATGTAGTTTTAAGCTCAAACATTCCGCTAATTAATCCAGATGTAATTACAGCAATTTCACTTGCAACAATTTTAAGTTTTTTATTTGGTTCACTTTCGGCTGCCAGTGAAGGTTTATATCGGGCAATTATTTCACACATTGTAATGACTTTTCCTTATGGAATTCTCCTTTTATTTCCAAAAAGTGAAAAATTTTCCCTTAATTTATACGAAGCAGCCCAGGATTTAGGCTATTCTAAAACTAAAGCTTGATTTTTAATTTATCTAAAACATATGTTTCCAGCGATAATTTCGACTTTTTTTGTTGTTGTTTTTTTATCTTTTGATGATTTTATTATTACAAAAATTACCTCAAATGCACAAACAGTCGGGACACTTTTATACCAAGGAACTTTTAAAACTTGAGCATTGATGTTAGGAACTATTATGCTTTTTTTCCTATTTATTTCAAATTTTATCTGGATTTATTATAAGACTAAAAAAGGTGGAAAATGAAAAACAAATTAGTCTATCTTTTTGGCAAATTCGCGGCTTTTATTTGTCTAATTATCCTTTTTTTTATAGCATTTTTTTTAAAATCACAGTTTGGATTTAAACCCGTTATTTATAATTATGAATCTTATATATCTGATCAAGGACGCGAATTTATTAACAAGGATTTTAATTACCGGGAATTTGGAAATATCAGTGAATTTACAAAAGCAATCGAGGATAATCGGACAATTGCAGGTGTTGGTTCAGACTTTCAAATTGCTCGTTTAGCACAAAAAGGACTTTTGCAAAAAATTGACTATTCAAAACTTTTTCCAAATTGAGATTTGGTAAAAGTTTTTAGAAAACCAGAAAATTACCAAAATTTATCTTTAAAGGAAAAACAGGAATTTATTGATAAAAAAAGGCAGGCTTTCGAGCAAATTTTTCGGCCTGAAATTGTTGAGCATATCGATAAATATGACCAGTTTATGAAACAAGCGGAAGACCCTAAAAAGGATTTAGACACCGATAATGATGGAATAAAAGACCGTTTTTGAGAATTTTTTATTCCTTATTTTACCCAGGATAAAGTAATTGCCTATATCATTGGTGACTATGAAAAGGACGGAAAAAGAGTTAATTTACGTAGATTTCAAAAAAACTGAAGTCCAGAATTTAGATCTCAGATCCAAGAAAAAGGAATTAAATTTAACGACCAAAGTCTTGCAGGGATTGGCAAAACTTTATCAAAAAACGGTTTTAGTTTTTTTGAATGAACTGAGGCAATGCGTGATAATCTCTTAATTGGTAGTGAAAAAATTGGTAAATATGGAGAAAAAATTACCAAAGATAACTATAAATTTTTAGTTGATAATTTTATTAAATATATTGCTGAAATTACAGGTTTTGACTATTTTGACCTCAGACACAATGTCTTTAAAACTTCAGGACTTGAACTAGTTAATGCAATAATTGACCCATCCTTAAACCAAGATGTAGCACTTTTATATAATGGTGATGCACTTGATGCTCATTTTTCAAAGGATAATTACGAAGAACTTCAAGAGGAAAATACAATCGCAATTATCCGTCCCAAAAATAATTTAACACTTTTAGATGGTTGAATAATTCTGAAAAATACATCTGAAGAACTAACCAATAAAGTTTATAACTCACTTTATCAAGGAGTTTTTAAAGGCGAAGAACTTGAAGTTGATCAAATGATTGCTACTATTAAATCCGAGGTAAAATTTAATTATCTTGAGAATCCAGCAACAAAAACATTTATAAAAAAAAGTGGAAAAGGATTTAAATTTGACTATAGTTTGCTTCCTGTTTTAGCAAATTTTGATTATATAAATTATACACCAACATTTAGAAAATCATTTGAATTTTTCAAAAAATTTTACTTTAATAATGCCGGCGCCAGTGTCCGTGAGGCCGAAGATGGTGAGGATATTACTGTTTTTGTTGATCAACAAGATAAAATTATTACTGATTCTGAAAGCCTAACTTTTTATAAAGTAAAATCAAAAATTTTTAAAAAATCCTCTCTTCGTGCACTGAATATCTATCTGTCACAGCAAAAGGAACAAACTTTATACGGAAATATGCCAACAAAAGATAACGAAAATGAGCGCCGGTATGTAGTTAATTACACTTTTTTAAAACCGATTGATGAAGAATTAGCTTCGCAAATTCGGACTTATTATAATTTAAGAACAAAAAATTAGGATTTTTTAGCTTTTATGGTATACTTTTTAAATCTATGGTAAAATTTAAAAAATTTTTAAAATTAAGCCCAATTTTTTTACCTTTAGTTGTTTTTTTATCTTGTAGCGAGACAATTTCCCAGGCTGAAACTCTTTTAGCAAGCAAGGATGATAAAGACTCGCCCTATGTAATAATTGATGAAAATACAAAGACTTTTACACTTGATTTATCAGCATCTAGACTTGAAAAGATTGAAAAATCAGCATTTTTTAGCTTAAAATCCCGTTTTTATCAAAAAGTAAATTCGCAGATAGACGTTAAAAAAAACACAGATCAAGAAAAAGATAAAAAAACTGAGCCCGAAAAAATTAATTTTTATACTCTGAAAAAAGTAATTTTTCCTGAAAGTTTGCTTGAGATTGATGATTATGCCTTTTATGTCGATAGTGCAAATTTAGATCAAAATGAAAAAATTCAAGAACTTGATTTTTCAAAAGCAATGAAATTAAGGAGGATTGGGAGTTTCGCTTTTCAAGGAAACAATATAAAAACGCTCGTTTTACCCCCTTCTATTACATCAATTGGAAAACAAGCTTTTGCAAAAAACAGTTTAGAAACAGTAGATTTTTCCCAGGCAACAAAACTAGAAACAATTGAAACTGGTGCCTTTTTTGATAATAAAATCACCGAACTTGATTTGTCAAAAAATTTGATTTTAGCCGAAATTTTTCCAGGTAGTTTTGAGACAAATCAAATTAATCAAGTTAAATTTAACCCTAATTCCAAACCATTAATAATTCGAAAATCTGCTTTTAAAAATAATGTAATTAGTGTTGATTCGAAATTGCTTGATTTACCTAAAAATAGCAAATTAGAAAATATTTTTAGCTAGTTTTTTTAATATTCCTGAGTTTCCCAGTTTGATGGCAAAAATTCACTTTTTAGTGAATATGAATATGCAGAAATCCCCGTAAATCGGTGTTTTTTACCCGTAAAACCTTAATTTTTATTAATTACAATTAATTACAATTTTAAAGTAATTTTATGGTATAATTATAAATTATGAAAAAGCATAATTTGATTTTGTTTAATGTTTGAGGATCTTCAAAAGATAAAATATATAAATATGTTGGCTGAACACAAGGTTATGGGAAAGCTCCAAAACGTTGATTTAGTATAGGAAATGTGCAAACTTTGGAAAAAATTAATCCAAATGCTATTCAAATTATCAAAGAAAAATTGAAATTGTTTTCAAATTTAGATGACAAAGATAAAATCAAGACTACTTTACTTGATTCTATTAAAAATTCCGTCATAATCGAAGGTTCGGTTTTTATTGGTGGGGAATTAATTGAAAAACTTATTGAAAAGCACAATATTTTTGAATCACTTCCTAAAAGTAGACATAAAAATATGAAACAAATTTTTAACTACTTAATTTCAAAGCGAATTACTGATCCTGGTAGCATTATTAATGCTTTTGATAAAAAGGATGATTACTCAAATCAAATAAATACTTCCAAAAATAGCTTTTATAGACTCTTAGATCTTGTCTATGAATCACAAAATCAACTTTTAGATAGTCTTAACAAAATGGTTATAAGCGAGCTTGGAAAAAGGGACAATGAATTTTATTTTGATTCATCAACAGTCTATTTTGAGACATTTGAAAGAAATGGATTAAGAATTCCTGGCTATTCTAAAGATGCTAAATTCAAAGAAGATCAAATTGTCATTGCTTTAGCATGTGATAAAAATGGCATTCCTTTTCATATTAAAGTTTTTAAAGGAAATACAGCCGATTCTAGTACCCTAATCCCTTTTGTATTAGATATTGAATTTAAATATAATATCAAAAATATGACAATAATTGCTGACCGTGGCATGTCCACTGCTGCAAATATTCGATTTCTTGAATCAAAAGAATATAATTTCATTATTTCTTATCGTGCAAAGATAGGCAGTCAAAAATTTAAAAATTATTTATTAGATCCTAGCGATTATGTTGATCTAAATGCAGATTTTAAGTATAAAAAAGAAGAATTTTATTCATCTTATAAAAATAAAAGATACACTGAAAATATTAGAAGAAGAATTATTACTTACAGTAGAAAAAGAGCAATAAAAGACAGCAAGGCTCGCGAAGAGCAAATCCAAAGTTTTATTAAAAAACAAAATAAAGATGGTTTTATTGAAGTAAACAAATTGTTTGGTAAAAAACCTAAATATTTTAGGGAAATTTCAAATATGAAATTTGAATTAGATCAAAGTAAAATTGACAAGGACAAACAATTTGATGGTTACTATGTCTATGAAACAAATATACTAAATTTAAATGTCTTAGACATAGTTGAAAAATACCAAAAACAGTGAAATATTGAAGCTAATTTTAGAAGTCTAAAAGGTTTATTGAATATTCGTCCTGTATTTTTAAGAATAGATGAGCATATCCTAGCTCATACATTTTTGTGCTTTATCTCATTAGTTATTTTAAAAACTATAATTTTTAAAATCAACAAACATATTAGTGATAACAAGTTATTTGCAAACAGTCAATTAACTGAAGTTGGTTTAGTAACGATGTTGCAAAAATTAAGACAAAGGGTTGAATTTAACACTTTAGATCAACAAATGATATTTAAAAATCGCGATGGTGTTCCTAGCGATCCCAATATTTGAAATAGGTATGATTTCTACTTTGATATCTTAATAAATCAGTAAAAAAATAGGTAATTAACTTTTGGCAAAAAACTTAAAAAAGCGCGGGAAACCGGACACTTTTTTAAAATTATCTCATCAAACTGGGAAACTCGGGAAAATAGCAAATTAGAAAATATTTTTAGCTAGTTTTTTTAATATTTTTCCTTTATTTTATGTATAAAGGAAAAATATTTATTAAATCAACCTCCTTCTTAAATAATTTTTTTGCTTTATCAAAATTTAAAAAAATTAAATTATAATTTACTTGACTTGCTTTTTCAGTTTTTTTCTTAATTTCGAAAATTTTAGAAGTTATTTTTCCGTTTTGGGCAAAAGCGCTAAATTGTGATTTTTCACTATAGTCAATAAAATATTGCTTATTTTCAAGTATTTTAAAAGATAATAAATTAAATGTTGAACAAGTTCATATCTTCTTTTTATTTAATTGTGCAATTGTCCGGAAAAAAGTGAGTCCAATTCGGCAACCTGTAAAACTTCCAGGACCTAAATTGATAAAAAAATTTGTAAATTCTGTGATTTCTAACTTATTTTTTAGCAAAATTTTACCTAAAAAATCAGGTAGAATATCAGCTTTATTTTTTATTTCACTAATTTTTGAATCAATTAAAATAAAATTTTTATCAAAAATCGCAACCACTAAAAATTTACCTGTTGTATCAACAAAAAGATTCATAATATAAAACATTTTAATACAAAACAGTAAAAAATGTTTTAATTTCAGTGTGTTTTTGTTACAAAATCAGAAGGATATCTTCTTCAGGCAATAAAATATTTGCTTTGTTTGTCAGGTAAAAATTTTTGACTTGAAATTTTTATTCGGTATTGTCCATCTTCAAAAGCTTTAAAACTGATTTTATCATATGGACTGATAGTTGAATTTGCCTCAATTATTTTATGCCAACCACCGCGGAAAATTTCAATGGAAATATCAAAATCATTTACTTTAAATTCAGGAAGACCGTAAAAAGATGCATTAGTAATTAATTTGATATTTTTTTGAAAATTGTGAAAAATGCCTGAAAATCCTGGCAAATATTCTCCAAAAATCAGTCTTTCGGTGAATTTATCAGAAAAAACTATCGCTGAAAATTTTTGATTCTTTACTAATTCAAAAGGACTTGTTGTATATTCACTTCCATCATATTTATTATATAAATAATTTTGTTGTTGGATTGTAAAATGGGCGTCAGTATAATTTATAAATCCAAAACCTTCATTTAAATGAGTGCCATTAAAGGCTAAATTGCTATTCTCTGAAGGGTTTGCAGTTAATGCTAGAGCAGTAATAATTTTTAAATTTCGATCTTTTAGACTTTCATAACTATCAAAACTTGATGAAAGTTGACTAAAAAGCGCCGCTAGTAAAAAAGCAGAATAAAATTCCATATTTGAAGAATGCGGGCTTAGTTGATAATTATATTTTAGTTCTGGCAAAACAAAATGATTTGATTTTATAATTCCTAAACCATTGCCAAAAATTTTTGTATGTGATAGCATTTGATTATTTGTCTTAAAACGGTCATCAGTTTTAGCAAAAAAACTAAAATGACTATTAACTTCATTTCCTGGGGGTCTGCTGCCATCAAAAAAGTTTATAATTCCGGTTTTTGCACTTCAAAGATCCAGAAAATCACCTAATTTGATGTATTCGCCGTTTTTTCAAAATAAATCATCTAAAAAAGTTCTTTCTTTTTTGTATAGATGAATAAGCATTTCAATACCGACAGTTTCAAAATGTTTAATTCCTTCAAGTCATTGTTCTTTTGTTTTAAAACGATAGATAACAAGTTCGGAACTTGGCGAGAAAAATTCAAAAATTGCTTGTAAATTATTATAGTCAATATTATTTTTATCGCCATTTTCTTCAATTAAAACTCCGACTTTGACATTTCGGTATAACCTGTTTAATTTTCGATCGAAATTTAATTTATTAGCTAATTCTTGAAAATTAAAATTAAGCTCTATAGGATTAGAAATAATCTGTCCTTTTTGACTAAAAATGAAAAAAGGACTTGAAATTACAATACCTAAACCTCCTAAAAGCCTAAAAATTTTTTTCATTTCTAACTTCCTTTTTCCTTGTTTCTCACTTATATTTAATTTTTTTTGGCCTTTTTAGTCAAAAAAAATAAAATCTGCAACTTTTTCCTAAAATTTTCCTTTTTTTAATACATTTTTTTTCAAAAATAAAGTATAATAAAAGAAACTTTTAAGGCTAATATGGACTCAACTATTCTTATTAAACTTTCAGGCGAAAGTCTTGCAAATAAACAAAAATCTCTGGCAATCGATTATGAACTTGTAAGACAAATCGGTTCTCAACTCAAAGAAATACAGAATTTAGGGCATAAAATTTTAATTGTTATCGGCGGCGGAAATTTTTGACGCGGTACTTCCGCGGCAAAAAATGGTATAAACAGGAACACCGCTGATTATATCGGGATGCTTGGAACTGTTATGAACGGGCTTGCCCTTGATTCAGTTTTCCGCGATTTGGGAATTAAAACTCGAGTTTTATCCTCGATGAGTTTAGACCCGCGAATTTGTGAGTATTTTGTCAGGGAAAAAGCGATGAAATATTTAGAAGATAACAATGTTTTAATTTTTGTTGGCGGGACCGGCCGCCCATTTTTTACAACTGATAGTGCTGCAACACTTTTTGCATCCGAAATGGGTGCAAATATTATTTTAGTGGGCAAAAATAATGTCAATGGCATTTTTGACTCTGATCCAAAAATTAATCCAAATGCGCTAAGATATGATAAAATTACTTATAATCAAGTTATTGAAAAAAATTTAAAGGTAATGGACTCAACAGCTTTTTCAATGGCTCGTGATAATAAAATTAAATTACTAATTTTTGATATTAAAGAAAAAAATAGCATTTCTAAATTAATCAAAAGACAAATTAAACACACGGAGGTTTATTAGATAATGAAGAACGAAATTGAATTTAGTTTTTATAAAAACATCTTGATTGAAAAAGCTCAAGATGTTTTTTCCTATCTTGAAAAAAGTTTTCAGAAAGTAACTATTGGAGCTCCAAATCCACAGTTAATTTCTTATATTAAAGTAAATTTTTATGATGTTTTAACCCCAATTAACGAAATCGCTTCAATTTCTGCTCCACTTCCATTACAACTTTTAGTAAAACCTTATGAAACTAAGTATGTAAAAGAAATTGCAAGCGCAATTGTAGCTGCAAAAATTGATGCCCAAGTTCAAAAAGAAGCAAATCAAGTTCGACTAATTTTTCCAGAACCAACTCACCAAAAACGCCAAGAAGCAATTCATAAACTTAAAAAAATTCACGAGGAAGGCAAAGTAAGAATGCGTCTGATCCGACAAGATATTAACAAACTGATAAAAAAAGAGGAATTCTCTGAGGATTTAGAAAAAGATTATCTTGGTCAAGTTCAGAAAAATATTAATTCTGAAATAGAAAAAATTGATCAACTTTTTGATAAAAAAGTAAAAGCAATTCAAACAATTTAAAATGAGCCTATCCTGGCCTAAAAAATTACCAGCTGATTTTTTTATCAGGTTTTTAGTTGCTTTTTTAGTTTTAGTAGTTGTTTTCCCGGCTTTATTTATTGGTTATTACTTTATTTTTTGAGGTCGGATTTTTTCCTTTATTTTTTTAGGTTGTCTTTTATTTTATAGTCTTTTTGAGATTTTCAATCATTTTCAGTCAAAAAAAATCTATACTTTTTTACTAGCATTTTTGGGTATTTTTTTATTTGTATTACCAGTAAGAAAAGATTTAATTGAAACTAGTTTTTCAAAAGATGCAAATTTTGACTGAAATCTAGCATTTTTTTTAATTAAATGGCAATTTTTAGATTATCACATTTTTTTTATTTTTCCACTTACTTTAATAGTTAGTTTTTTTGATAATAAAATTGAAAAAACAGGAGGATTTTTTCTTGCTGGAATACTAAAATTTAGTATCATTTTTATATCGACTTTGTTTTTTAAATCACTATGAATTTTAAATACTTTTAACTTTTTTTTAGTCATTTTTTTAATTTCGATTCCAATAACTAGCGATACTTTTGGTTATCTTTTTGGTTCAATTTTTGCTAAAAAATTTTTTAGGACAAATTTTAATTTTTCACCGAAAAAATCAGTTGAAGGCTTTATTAGTTCCTTTATTTTTTCATTGATTTTGGTAATATCTATAATTCTTAATTTCGATTTTAATATTTCAACTGGTAGAGATCTATTATTAAAAATTTTGACAATTTTGTTATTGCCTTCTGCTGCAATTATCGGCGATATTTTTTTCTCAATTATAAAAAGATACTTAAAAATAAAGGATTTTTCGAAAATTATCAAAGGTCATGGAGGAATTTTTGACCGGCTTGATTCGATTTCTTTTGTATTTTTAGTATTCTCATTTATTGTAATTACAGTTAGTTAGTTTTTGTTTTTTAAATACAAGGAGAGGGTAAAAATGAATACAAAATTCAGAAAATTTTCCCAATTAATAAATTGATCAAATCCATATGACTGAGATGATGTGGTAATAATCGAAAAAACAAGCGCAGAAACTGTAGAAAATGTCAATGATCAAAGCCTAAAAACACAAATATTTTCTGCAATATTTAGAAAAACTACACTTCCAAAGTTTAATGATTTATGTGCATTTATCGATTTAGTTCAAAAAACAAATAGGCAATCCAAATTTAACTGTAAGATTGAATTTGACTTTGAAATTCAACAAAATTATTTTACTGATCAACAATTATTAGAATATCTAAACGGGATAATGCAAGGAATATCGAAAAATAAAGGATTTTTTAATGATAAGGAAATTATAAGAGCTAATGCATCTCGGTTTAAAATTATTTTTTCTGATGCAAAAAGTTTTGAATTTATGTCCAAATATGAAAAAAAAATGCGAAAAATTATAAAATATTTTGGACTAATTCATCTTGATCTTGATTTTATACTTGAAGAAAAGCCAGTAATTGAAAATAAATTCAATTTAGATCTTGAGACTGTGATGCGCCCACTTGAGTATAATTTTTTAGCAAATTTTTCCGAAAGAAATAAGAAAATAATTGATTTTGAACTAATAGACTTAAAATTTATCCGTTCTCATAAAAATCCGAACGTGCAATTTGATGCTCAAATTTATAAAATTAGCCCAATAAAAACTAAAACAGGTGGACTAATTTTAAAAATTTTCCTTAATAATAATGATTATACAGAGGCAGTTAGTGTTAGTAAATTTTTAATAAAAAATCAAAATTATGACTTAAAAGTTGGTGATTTAGTAAATATTAAAGCCAAAATAAAAGATCCTACATCACGTTATAAATCAAATGTTGACTTAAATTTATATGAAATTAAAAGAATTGATTCTTCAATTTTTTTTCCAAATGAAAAGCTTGATACTGCCAAAATTAAACGCGTCGAAATCGCTGCGCGTACTTGAAAATCAACAATGGATGGAATTTCAAGTGCTAAAGAATATGTCCAACATGCTCTCAAAAATGGTTATTTAGCAATTGGAATCGCCGATCTTGACTCAGTTCAGGCTTTCCCTGAATTTTATAATGCAATAAAATCAACTAACATCAAGCCAATTTATGGCTCCACTTTTTCAACATATCGTTCAAAAATTGAAAAAGTTATTAATTTTAACGGAAAAAACTATATTTTTGATAAGTTAAAATTTGTGATTTTCGACCTTGAAACAACCGGACTTTCAGCTTTTTATAATGAAATTGTTGAATTTGGTGCAGTCGTATTACAAAATGGTATTGAAATTGAAAAGCACCAATTTTTTATTAAACCTACAGGAAAAATCCCGCCTGCAATTACAAAAATCACCGGAATTAGCCAGAAAATGATTGATGAAACGGCAATTTCTTGGGAAATTGCACTGGAAAAAATTACAAAAATTATCAAAGATTCAGTTTTAGTTGCCCATAATGCTGCCTTTGATTTTAGTTTTTTAGAACAGTTTTTTAGACAAAAAGCAAAAAAATCCTTAAAAAATCCAATTATTGACACACTTGAAGTTAGCCGTTTTTTGAATCCAAATGAAAAAAGTCATAGTTTGAAAAATGTAGCAAAAAGATATGAAATTGAATATGATGAAGAAATTGCCCACCGTGCTGATTATGATGCAAAAATTTTAACAACTATTTGAAAAAACTTTTTAGCTGAGCTAAAAAGTCAAAATATTAATGATCTAACCTCACTTTCTGAAATAAAAAACTCAATTTTCGAGCTTCGTCCAGAAAAAGTTTTCCCAAAACAATTAACCATAATTGCTAAAAATCAGATAGGAATTAAAAAATTATACAAACTAGTTTCGCTGGCTAATACAGAAAATCTAATTTCTCGACCATTAATTTTTTATGATCACTTACAAAAAGATCCAGATTTATTAATTGGTTCAGGTGGCCCAGAGTCGCTTTTGATTCAAACAATGCTTTATTTTGGCCCTAAAAATGTTGCAGAATTTGCTCATATTTTTGATTTTATCGAAATTCCGCCTCCAAGTGCTTTTATACATTTAGTAAAAAGAGAAATTTTTACTAAAGATCAAATTGAAGATATGTTAAAAAATTTAATAAATTTAGCAAAAAAACTCCAGATTCCCGCTGTTGCAATTGGCGATGTTCGCTACTGTCTGCCAAAAGAAAAAATTTTTTATGAACTTTATATTTATGCCAAAGGTGTCGGCGGCGTGAATCATGTCCTTTTTGATCATCGTGAAAAAGAGCGAGAAGATTTTCGCAATAGTCATATTTTTCCAGAAAAACACTTTTTTTCAACTGAAGAATTGAAAAAAGAGTTTGAATTTCTAGAAGATCAGCAACTAATTGAGGAAATTGTTGTTAAAAATTCCAATTTTGTTGCTGATCTAATTGAAAACAATATTCAAATTATTAAATCCGGCTTATATCCACCCAGTTTTGATAATTCTGAGGTAAAATTAAAAGAATTTGTTTATAAAAAAGCCTATGAAAAATATGGCAGATTTTTGCCAAAATTAATTGAAAATCGCATTAAAACCGAGCTAGAACCGATAATAAACCAGGGTTTTCACGTGGTTTATTGAATTTCCAAGCATATTGTAACTGAGGCTAAATCACAAGGTGCAATAGTTGACTCACGTGGGTCAGTAGGTTCTTCAATTGTGGCTTTTCTAACAGGAATTACCGATGTAAACCCACTTTTACCTCATTATTGATGTAAAAAATGTAGCAAAGTGGAATTTCCTAAATCCCAGCAATTTTTATCAGGTTATGATCTACCAGATAAAAATTGCTTAGATTGTTATAAAAAAATGGAAAAAGATGGGCATAATATTCCTTTTGAGACTTTTCTAGGATTTAATGTTGAAAAAGTTCCAGATATTGATCTTAATTTTTCGGGCCAGACTCAGTTAAAAATGCATGATTTTGTTAGAACTTTATTTGGAATTAATAAAACTTTTCGGGCGGGAACAATTCTTACAAATGCTGAAAAAACTGTTTATGGTTTAGCTCGAAAATTAGGGGAATACCGCGCTAGACTTGATCCAAAATTTGATCTTAACCGTGAAGTTTCTTATTTTACCAGCGCTTTTCTTGATTTTTTAGCAACAAAAGCTCAAGGTGTTAAACGAACATCTGGCAAACACGCCGGCGGAATTATTGTAATTCCGCAAAATCAAGAAATTGAGGATTTTACCCCGATTAACTATCCTGCAAATAATGAAAAATCGGACTGAAAAACAACGCATTTTGACTATAATGCCCTTCATGATAATCTCTTAAAACTTGATATTTTAGGGCATGATGATCCAACTATTTTGCTCCATTTAGAAAAGTTAACAAATATAAAATCCGATGAAATTCCTAAATCTGATCCAAAAATTCTTTCACTTTTTAGATCATGTAAAGAATTAGGAATTAGTTCCGATCAAATTCTTGGTGAGGTTACAGGCACAATTGGTATCCCGGAATTCGGGACGCAATTTGTAAGAAAAATGTTGCAAATTGCACAAGTAAAATCATTTGCAGATATTGTTGCAATTTGTGGTCTAGCACATGGTACTGGGGTCTGACAAGATAATGCTGAAAAACTAATTTTAGAAAAAAAGCACGTAATTAACGAGCTAATTTCTTGTCGGGATGATATTATGATCTACCTTTTGCAAAAAAATATTGACCACCAAGTTGCCTTTAATATTATGGAAAATGTCCGAAAAGGCAAGGGGCTAACAGATCAGGAAAAAGAATTACTAGAATTAAAAAAAGTTCCTAGTTGGTATATTGAATCACTCCAGAAAATTGGTTATTTATTCCCGAAGGCGCACGCAGTTGCTTATGCAATGAAGGCATGAAAAATTGCATATTTTAAACTTTATCACCCGCTTGCTTTTTATTCTTCTTATTTTTCAATCCGGCCTGATGTTAAAGATCTTGAAACTTTAATTCAACCAGTAGAAAAAATTCGCGAAAAAATTAGTATTCTTAATAAAAAAAGACTTGAAAGTCAAAAGGGAATCCAGCAACTAAGTGCAAAAGAAAAGGATTTAATCCAATTTTTAGAGATTAGTCTTGAACTTAAATCCCGTGGATTTGAAATTGAAAAGGTAAGTCTTGAGAAATCAGAAGCTCAGGAATGAATAATCAACAAAGAAAATAATTCACTAATTCCGCCATTTATTGCAATTGATGGTATTGGTGATGTTAATGCTCGAAAAATTGTGCAGGCTCGTAATTTAAGACCTTTTTCATCAATTGAGGATTTTGAAAAGAGAACCGAAACAAATAGTACATCATTAAAAAAGCTCAAGGAATTAGGTATTTTTGATAAAATATCCAAGAGGGCGCAAGTAAATATATTTGACTAAAAATTAGCAAAAATAGCTAAAAAGGTGTATAATTATTAATATTAAAACTGATTTTTTATGATCAAATGGTAGTTATTAAGTTCAAAAAACCTTCATCATACATAAAAAAATTCCTAAATTTCTAAAAAAGGAAAAAAAATGAGCTTAAAATTAGAAGTAAAAACAGAAATTAAACTAGATTATCAAGGTTTTCAGAACCAAATTAATGAATTTCACAACCGAATCAATGACAAAAATAGTCCTGATATTAATTTTTTAGGTTGAAATAATTTCCCAGAAGTAGCTATTAACCCTCAAGAAATTGCAAGAATGAGAAAAATAGTGGAAAATTTACATCAAAATTCCATAAACGTTTTGGTAGTCATTGGAATTGGTGGCTCATATTTGGGTGCAAAAGCGGCTCTTGATTTTATTTTAGGTTTAGGCCCTTTTGAAAACAAACCCGAGGTTATTTTTTTAGGCAATTCGCTTTCATCAACTGATTTATACCAAAAAATAGAATATTTAAAAACAAAAAATTTTGCAATTAATGTAATTTCTAAATCTGGTTCAACAATTGAACCAGCCATCACTTTTCAAATTTTATATCAATTTTTAATAGATCAAATTGGTGAAAAGCTCGCAAAAACAAGAACTTTTGTAACAACAAGTATAAAATCAGGTGAACTTTTAGAGATTGCAAAGTCTAACGAATTAGAAATTTTTGAAGTCATTGAATCCATTGGTGGTCGGTTTAGCGTTTTATCATCAGTTGGATTTTTCCCCTTACTTTTTGCAAAAATTAATGTTGATGAAATTATTCAGGGCGCAATAGAAGCACATAAAAGATATTCAACAAGCTCAATTTCTCAAAATTTAGCTTACAAATACGCGCTTTTTCGATTTTTGATGTATAAAAATTTTAATTATAAAACTGAAATTTTGATTTCATATGAACCTTTTCTAATCTATTTTAATGAATGATGAAAACAGCTTTTTGGCGAATCTGAAGGTAAAAATCTTAAAGGTCTTTTCCCGGCATCAGCAATTTTTACAACAGATTTACACTCGCTAGGTCAGTTTATTCAAGATGGTAGTAAAAATTTTTTTCAAACTATTATTTATATTAAGAAGCCAAAATTTGACCTTGGAATTAAAAAAATAGTGCAATTTAATACAAAAATCAATAAACTTTCAGGAAAGACAGTATCAGAAATAAATTTTCAAGCATTTCTAGCAACCACATTAGCGCATTCTTCCTATGGAAATAATCCAAATTTAGTGCTTGAAATTGCAGATAGTTCGCCTAAAACTTTCGGACATCTTGTGATGTTTTTTGAAAAAGCTTGTGCAATGTCGGCTTATTTGCTCGGGGTAAATCCTTTTGACCAACCGGGAGTTGAAAGTTATAAAAACGAGTTGGCAAAAAATTTAGGATGGGATAGATAATTTTATTTTTCTAAAAAAATAATTTAAATTCTTAAAATAAATGTTATAATTTTTAAATTATGAATTTTGACTTAGAAGAAAGAAAAAGAAAATTATTATTTGTTCGAAGATTAGGAATTGCTCATTTAATACTTCGGTTAAAATTTTTATTAGGTATTTTTTTGCTTGTCTGGTTTATTGGCCCAATTTTATTTGTGGATATTTCTTTTAAGGATTTAAAACAGGATCTTGGGTCTTGATTAGGCGTATTTGTAACGATGCTTATTATCTGAATTTTATTAACAATCGCCGACCGAATAGTTCTAGTGATTTTTGCTTTTAAATTAAACAGTCTTGCCGATGATCTTGAAATTCGAAATAACCAACTTTTATTATCAAAACTTTCAACAATAAAAACAATTGCAATTGTAGGAATTTTTATCGCTTGGCTTGATATAATTGCTACGTTTATGTTTTTATCCTTGTGTTCACGCCATAAAAATGATATGATAAACCCTGATCAGCAAATAGTATATTACTAAAATTTTTTTGATCTTAAATTTTTTAAAAAACCCTTAAATTTATAGCATAATTTATTTTTTACAAAAAGAAATACTATGAAAAAAGAAAAAAAATTAGACCATTTAACAGAATTGCAATACAAGGTAACTCAGCAAAATTTTACTGAGCCTGCCTTTGATAATCTTTATAATAATAATTATCAAGAAGGAGTTTATGTTGATATTGTAGATGGAACTCCACTTTTTTTATCAATATATAAATATGACTCAGGTTCAGGTTGGCCATCTTTTTCAAAACCAATTGATGAAAATTTAATAGTGGAGGTTCTGGATTTTAGTGCCTCGCTAACTCGAATCGAAGTGCGTTCAAAAAACGCTGATTCGCATTTAGGTCATGTTTTTAGCGATGGTCCAAAACAATTCGGGGGGAGGCGCTACTGTATTAATTCAGCATCGCTTAAATTTATTCCTAAATCTGAACTAAAATCACATAATTTAGGTCATCTTTTAGAGTTCTTTAAATAAAGATATAAAATAATTTTTTTAAAATACAAAAAAGTTGTGGTATAATTTATTTATTCATTCTGTTTTTCAGTTTCATTTTTACTGATCAAACTAACTGCGGTAATTTCATCTCCCTTTTTGAGAGTAATTATTTTTACACCCTTAGTTTTTCTACTTATTATTGGCACCATATCAAGATCAATTCTAATTGCAAACCCTTTTTTTGTTGTAATTATTGCTTCTTCATTATTTTTTATTGCGGAAATAAACACCAGATTTCCAGCTTTTTTTGCATCCAGACTCATAAGTCCTTTTGTCGTTCTCCCTGTAAGGCGATACTCACCTACTTGAGTTTTTTTCCCAAACCCTTTTTTGCTAAGGCTAAAAATAAAATGGTTATCGAAAGCAAAACAAGCTCCAATTATTTTATGTCCTTCTTCGAGTTTGATTCCTTTAACTCCAATTGCAGTTCTACCACTATCTCGTAATAATTTTATCGACCAGCGATTAACAAAACCTTGCGATGAGCCGATTAAAATATTAAGATCCGGATTGTTAGGGGCTATAAAAGCTGAGACTAAATAGTCATTTTCGACTAGTTTTAGTGCTATTTTTCCGTTTTTTGTAATGTTTCGAAACGCACTAAGGGCTGTTTTTTTAATATTTCCGAAAGCAGAAACTGTAATTAGCCAGTGATTATCATATTCTTGATTTCAAGGAATTAAGTTAGAAATACTCTCATTTTTTTCTAATTTAATTAAATTTAGAATCGGAATTCCTTTGCCTTGTTTTGAGCCATCAGGAATTTGGTGCGCCCTTAATTTAAAAATTTTAGCACTTGAGGAAATTATTAAAAGATCACTGAGAGTATTTGTAATGCATAATGATTTTAGTTCATCATCCTTATAATGATTTGATGCTAAAGTCCCAATTCCCCCGCGATTCTGTAGACGATATTCATCTAACACCATTTTTTTTACGTAATTATTTTGTGTTAGCGAAATAATTACTTGCTCATCAGCTATTAAATCTTCTTCATCTAAGCAATCAATTTCAGGAATAATTTCAGATCGTCTTGGATCACCAAATTGAGCAACAACATTTTTATGTTGCTCAATAATTAAATCAATTAATTTCTTTGGGGAGTCAATAATTGATTTAATTTCACTAATCTCAACTTTTAACTCTTCAATTTCATTATTTAACTTTTCAATTGCAAGTGAGGTTAGCCGTCCAAGTCGCATTTCAATTATCGCTTTTGTCTGCCCAGAATTTAAATTGTATGTATGCGCTAATTTTTCCTGGGCTGCTTGATCAGATTTTGATGATTTTATAATTTTAATTACTTCATCAATATTTTCAACTGCAACTTTAATCCCCTCTAAGACATTCAATTTTTCTGTTGCTTTTTCGAGGTCAAAATTAAGCGAACGTAGATTTATTTCCTTTTGATGCTCAAGATAATAGTTGAAAATTTGTGCCAAATTCATCAATTTTGGCACACCATTAACAAGTGCTAGCATATTTATAGAGTAATTAATTTGCAAATCGGTACTATGATAAAGTTTATTTAGGATAATTTCGGGACTAAAACCTTTTTTAATCTCAAAAACAACGCGAATTCCGTGTCTACTACTTTCATCACGGACATCCTTTATTCCTAAAATTTTTTTATTTCTAACTAAAAATGCAACTTTTTCAATAATTGCTGGTTTTTTTACCTCATAAGGAATTTCATAGAAAATAATCCGCGATCTGCCGGAATTAAGGTTCTCAATTTTTGCTTTTGCCCTTATTATAAAAGAACCTTTTCCGGTTAGATAAGCCTGATTTATTCCTTTTTTACCATAAATTGTTGCGCCAGTGGGAAAATCTGGCCCCGGTAGACTTGAAATTAACTCGTTAATTTCAATTTTTGGATTTTTGGCAAAAATTATAAAGGAATGAATAATTTCACCTAAATTATGCGGCGGAATTTTTGTCATCATTCCTACCGCAATTCCTGAGACTCCAGAGACTAACAAATTAGGGAATTTTGCTGGTAAAACTTCAGGTTCAACTTCGCTTGCATCATAATTAGGCCGAAAATCAACAGTATTTTTTTTCAGCCCCTCAATCATTTTATTTGAAATTTTTGATAGTCGAGCTTCTGTATAACGCATTGCTGCTGCTTCATCACCATCAATTGATCCAAAATTTCCATGACCATCAACTAAAGGATAACGTAAAGAAAAAGGTTGAGCCATTCGCACCATCGATTCATAGACAGAAGCATCTCCATGAGGATGGTATTTTCCAAGAACATCACCAACAATTCTAGCGGATTTTTTATAACTTGTTCCCGAAGTAATTCCGAGTTCAGCCATTGTATATAGAATCCGACGGTGGACTGGTTTTAACCCATCACGGACATCCGGAAGTGCACGCGAAACAATAACAGACATTGAATAATCAAGAAATGAAGCTTTCATTTCATCTTCAATTTTAATTGGAGAAATATTATCTGTTATTGATTCTAAAATTGTGGGTTTGACTTTATAGTTAGTATCTTCATCATCTATTTCATCATTTGATTCGATATCGAACTCGCTATTGTCAAAATTTGACTTATCTTTGTCTTTCTCCTCAAGCATTTTTCTTCCTTTTTGATATAAAAGCGCGTGGTAAGTATAAATTATACCATATTTTTTATGTTTTAATAAGAATTTTCAAATAGAAAATTTAAAGTATTTTTACCAATTATTTTTTTTAAAAAGTCAAAATTTGACCTTAAAAACAAGTGTAAAATTTCAAATGATTTTAATTTATATTATACCACATTTTTTAAATTAAAAATTAGTTTTTATTATAAAATTTATCAAAACTTTTTAAAAGCAACTTTTATAGTTTTATCATTGATTTAATTTTTATGTCTGTGGCAGCAAAAAATTCCAAAATATAAATATTTTGTATAAAAACGTGGTATAATAACTAAAATTAATAAATAAAATTAGCTAAAAACTTTTACAAAAATGAAAATTTTAAGAAAAAAATAGTATTTTTGGGCAAATTTTAAGAAAAATTAGGTAATTTATATGAATTTTAACGTAATAATTGATCATACACTTTTAAAACCACAGGCAACTTCTCAGGATATTAAAATTTTAATTGAAGAAGCTAAAAAATATAATTTTGGGGCAATTTGTATTGCGCCAATTTGAGTAAAATTAGCAAAAAAAGAGCTTAAAAATACCAATATTAAAATTGTAACAGTAATTGGTTTCCCTTTAGGAAGTCAAATTAGTGCAATAAAACAAAAAGAAGCCTCACTTGCTATCGCTCATGGGGCAGATGAAATTGATATGGTGATGAATATTGGTAAATTTAAAGAGAAGGATTTTCAATTTATCATTAACGAAATTAATCAAATTAAGAAGGAAATCGGCACTAAAATTCTTAAAGTTATTATTGAAACAGCCCTTTTATCACCTCATGAAATTGCTGATGCTACAAAATTAGTTAGTTCAACCAATGCCGATTTTATTAAAACTTCAACAGGATTTTCCTATCGAGGTGCAAGTGAACAGGATTTAAAAATCATCAAAGAAAACAAAAGCGAAAAATTGGCAATCAAAGCCGCAGGCGGAATTACAAATCTAGCCGATATGGAAAATTTTTACCGACTTGGGGCAACAAGGTTTGGCACCTCAAAATCAGTAAGTATTATCAAAAATTTGACTGATAAAAAAAATGAATATTAACTTATTTTTTTTAAAATTTATGTTATAATACAACTATTTTAAAAAAATAAAAATTGTTTTGTAAAAAAACAATTTTTAAAGGAGAAATTAATATGGAAATAAAAGTTGATCATCCTTTAATTGATAGTGAAATTGCTAGAATAAGGCAAATGACAACGTTAAAAGATTTCCGCAATTCGATTAAAAAAATATCAAAATTGCTTGCTTTTCCAGTTTTATCTAGATTAGAAACAGAAGAATTTAGAGCTAAATCGGTATTAGGTCATGAATTTTTAGGTCATAAAATTATTACAAAACTCGTTTTTATTCCGATTTTAAGGGCCGGTTTTGGTATGCTTGACTCCTTTCTTGAACTTGCTCCCTATGCTAAAGTTGCACCAATTGGTTTAAAAAGAAATTCAGATTTATCAATTCAGACTTATTTTGAAAGTTTGCCACAAGCAAATCCTAATTCAGTTGCGATTGTTTTAGAGCCTATTTTAGCAACAGGGAATACTTTAATCCGTGCAATTGAAATAATTCTTGAAAAAGGATATAAAAAAATAGTGATTGCAACGATGTTAACAGTTCAGGTAGGAATTGATAAAATATTAGAACGATATCCGCAAATTTCAATATTTTTCTGTCAAAAAGATCCAAAATTAAACAATAAAGGATATATAATTCCAGGAATTGGCGATGCAGGGGATCGTTTTTTTAGTGACTAAATATGGCTAATTCAATTTTTTGGCGTTCTAATTTAAATTTTAAATTAACAGTAGCCGGAATTTTACTTTCACTTTCGATTATTTTTTTAATTTTTTCGCATAATTATTTCAGCTGGCCCTTCTTTCAAAATCTAGGTCTTAAAGTCGATCTTTCAACCCTTTTTTTTATCCCAATTTTTTTAATTTCGGGGTTTGGGATTGGAATTATCTGCCTTTTAATTCGTTTTTCAATTGGACCTTGACTAATTTTTAATACTTTTGGCGGAATTGATATTGTTTATTTTGGTCATTTTATTTTATTTTTAGCTTCTTCTATTTATATTTTTAGTTTTTTATCTTTTCGCTTTTTATTAAAAAAGATTTTTATAAACTCAAAAAAAACTAAAACTTTTATTATTTTAGCACTAATTTTTGCTGTTTTGGTTACAACATTTTTAATGACTTATTTAAATGGCGTTTTAATTACACCGGTGTATTTTAAATTATATAAACTTACTGAATCAATTTCTTTATTAAAAATGATTGAGCATTGGTCTGAGATTAGGGAAAAATTTGGAGGGCTGAAACTTTCTTATTGAACTTTTATTTTAAGCGCTTTTGCCCCTTTTAATTTAGCAAATTATTCCCTGGAATCATTTTTGGCTTTGCCAATCTATATAATTGCTGATTATTTCTTATCAAAAAGAGTAAAAAATTAAATAAAAATTTTAACTAGAACAAAAAAGTAACTTAATTTTCCTAATAAATTTCTTTTTTGTTTTTTAGCAATTAAATTTGTTGATTTTTTATGGTATAATTATCGCATTTAAGCAACTTTTGTCATCAAGTATTAAATAAAATATAAAACAAAAATGGAGATTTTTTAAATATGCCAACTAATTCCTATCGTTTTTTAGTCGCTTCTGAGGACATTTATTTTCAAAATACCCTACAGCAATCTATTACTTTCAGCGATCCGGAATCGATTAAAGTTCTCAAAGATTTTTATCATTCAAATTCAAGACCAACACTAACAAATAAGGATTTTTTAATTGTTTATCGTAAAGAGAAGGAAAAAGATACTAAAAAAAAGAATTCTAGTGTTATAAAATTTCCAAGAAATGATTTTAATAGTTTTGAAGATTCAAAAAATGATATTCAAAATCAGGCAAAAATTCTTAATGGAAAAGTTGGTGATTTTGAAAATAGCCTTTTACCGCGCATTTATGACCTTGATGAGCTTTCAAAATATGCTTCTTTGGCAAGAATTCAGAGTTATCGGGCAAAAACAAGTCCAGATAAAAGTGAATGACAAACAGTAATTTTAGATTTTATTGTAACCGAAAAAGTCCAATTAGTCGAGCTAATCAACGATCCTCAAAATCCAAAAGTTGGCCAAATTATAATAAAACCTGTCCGCGAAACCATAAAAAGTCCCGAAATTCATATAAATTTGATCAATGATTTATTAGAGATGGCCCGAAAAGCAAAAAATTTTAGAATTCCAACTGAATTACTTTTAATTGTTGATAAATTTGGTGCTAATTCTGAATATAGTACAAACGAATATATAAAAGGTGTAACAAATACCTTATCATGCTCGCCAAGTCTGACTTATCCCCAGAAATACCAACTTTTTTCTTATAACTCTTATCCAGCAAAAATTAAAAAATTATACGAACATATTCATACATTTGCTGAGCAAATTAAACTAGAAGATGAAATTAATGTTATTCTAAAAACAAATTTAGACAAACAACAAACTGAATTTATTCTAAAAGAGAAAATTAAAGCAATTAGAAAAAAACTCGGGGAGGATTCCCGTTATGAAGATGAGATCGAAGAACTTCTTCATTCCGAACTAGGGAAAAAAGTCTTCCCTAAAGAGGTTGCAAAAACAATTATGCGAGAGACAAACAAACTAAAGTCAATGATAGTAACCTCGCCCGAGTCAAATATCACCAAAAGTTATCTTGATCTTTTAGTCGCTCTCCCTTGAAAAAAGGTAAAAAAAGATATTCTTGATATTAAAAATGTCAGAGAAAAACTTGAAGAAGCCCATTATGGACTTGATGAAATCAAGAAGCGGATTATTGAATATCTTGCTGCCTTAATTCATAGGCGCTCGCAATCTGAAGGCAAACCCGAATTGGAAAAAGTTGGTTCAGATTATATTGATTCAAATTTATTTTTAAGTCATAAAATCCGTAAAGTACGAAGTAATTCAATTCCAATTCTTACTTTAGTAGGTCCACCAGGAACTGGGAAAACTTCAATTGCAATGGCGGTGGCCGAAGCAATTGGTAAAGAATTTGTCAAAATTTCCCTTGGCGGAATTCGTGATGAAGCTGAAATCAGAGGACATCGCCGTACTTATGTAGGCGCTCTTCCGGGAAAAATTATTCAAGCCCTAAAAAAAGTTGGAGTTTCCAATCCCTTAATTTTACTTGATGAAATTGATAAAATGGGAGCTGATTTTAAAGGGGATCCATCTGCGGCGATGCTTGAAGTTTTAGATCCTGAACAAAACCGTTTTTTCCAGGATCATTATCTTGAATTAGAATATGATCTTTCCCAAGTTTTATTTGTTGCTACTGCCAATGAAATTTATGATATTCCTGAGCCTTTACTTGATCGGGTTGAGATTATCGAATTATCTTCATATACTTTTATTGAAAAAATCCAGATTGCAAAATCCCACTTAATTCCGGCAGTTTTAAAAGAAAATGCTCTAGATCCAAAATATTTTCCAATCCAGGATCAAACAATTGACTTTTTGATTCGCCACTATACACGCGAAGCCGGTGTTAGGGGTCTTAAGCGAGTAATTGATAAAATTGTAAGAAAAATTATTGTAAAATTACTTGAGAAAACATTAGATCAAAATTTTGTAATTGATATTGAATTTGTTCGTGAACTTTTAGGCATTGAAAAATATGATCCAGATAATGTCGATTCAAGTCCCCAAATTGGAACGGTAACTGGACTTGGATATTCACCACTTGGCGGATCAACTCTACAGATCGAGGTAAGCACGATTCCCGGACGAGGCGATATTAAACTAACAGGTTCGCTTAAGGATGTAATGCAAGAATCAGCCCGGATTGCCCTTTCTTATGTTCAGTCAAAGGCCAAGGATTTTGGGATTAATTTTGATTTTGAAAACACTTTAATTCATATTCATGTACCCGAAGGAGCAATTCCAAAAGATGGGCCATCAGCAGGGATAACTTTTGCAACAGCAATAATTTCAGCCCTCTCGCAAAAGCCGGTCTCACATAATATTGCAATGACAGGGGAGATAACCTTGCGCGGGAAGGTTTTAGCAATCGGCGGACTAAAAGAAAAGACGATGGGGGCCTATAAAAATGGGATTAAAATTATTTTTATTCCAAAGGCGAACGAGAAAAATTTAGTCGATATTCCGCAGGAGGTAAAAGACGTAATCCAGTTTATTCCCGTTGATACTTATCAACAAATTTATGATTTTATTTTTAAATAGGAAAACTATTAAAAAATAAAATCAGTTTAAAAACTGCGGTTTTTAAGTAAAATTTCTAAATTATTTTTTTATTAAAAAAATTCTTAAAATAATTTTTCAAATTTTGGTATAATTATAAAAAGAATCATTTTAAAAATTATTTTTGAAAATGTTTATTTTTTTTTAATCCGACCTGCAAAAAAAGGATAGGAAATAGTTGCAAGGCTATTCAGCGGTGGTTTTTTGCAAGGTTTTATTAAAACAATAATATAATATAATATAATTACGATATAATAAATGATAAGCGAAAGGAAAAAATATGGCAGTTGTTAAAACGACAGGAAAAAAAGACTTTGATCGTTCCAAAGAACATATTAATATTGGAACAATTGGTCATGTTGACCATGGAAAAACAACACTAACAGCAGCAATTTCAACTGTTTTGGCAAAAAGAGGACTCGCGGAGGCAAAGGATTATGCCTCAATTGATGCAGCTCCTGAAGAAAAAGCACGAGGAATTACAATTAATACCGCCCATATTGAATATAGCACTGACAAACGGCACTATGCCCATGTTGATTGCCCAGGTCATGCCGATTATATAAAAAATATGATCACCGGAGCGGCCCAAATGGATGGAGCAATTTTAGTGGTTGCAGCAACCGATGGCCCAATGCCTCAAACTCGTGAACACATTTTATTATCAAAACAAGTTGGTGTCCCAAAAATGGTTGTTTTCCTTAATAAAATTGACTTACTTGAAGGCGAAGAAGAAATGGTTGATTTAGTTGAGGTCGAAATTCGCGAACTTCTTTCTTCTTATGATTTTGATGGCGATAATACTCCAATTATTCGGGGATCTGCTCGTGGGGCCCTTGAAGGAAAACCTGAATGGGAGGCAAAAGTACTTGAATTGATGGACGCAGTTGATTCTTATATTGACTCACCTGTTCGGGAAATGGATAAACCCTTTTTGATGGCCGTTGAGGATGTTTTTACAATTACAGGACGTGGAACCGTAGCAACGGGAAAAGTTGAAAGAGGTCAAGTTAAACTAAACGAAGAAGTGGAAATTGTGGGTTATCGCGAAGAACCTAAAAAGACCGTAATCACCGGAATTGAAATGTTTAATAAAAATCTTCAAACTGCGATGGCTGGGGATAATGCCGGTGTTCTCCTACGTGGAGTAGATCGAAAAGATATCGAACGTGGTCAGGTGATTGCAAAACCAAAAACAATTATACCGCATACAAAATTTAAAGCTGCAATTTATGCCCTTAAAAAAGAAGAAGGTGGAAGGCATACACCATTTTTCAAAAATTATAAACCACAATTTTATTTTCGAACTACCGATGTAACAGGCGGAATCGAGTTTGAACCAGGTCGCGAGATGGTAATTCCGGGGGATAATGTTGATCTTACCGTTGAATTAATTGCCCCAATTGCCGTTGAGCAGGGAACCAAATTCTCGATCCGAGAAGGTGGTAGAACCGTGGGTGCCGGAACAGTTACCGAAATTATTAAATAATTTTTAATATTTAAAAATAATTTAAAATATTCATAAAAAAACTTCAGAATAAACTGAAGTTTTTTATTTTTGAAATAAATTTTTTTAGTGTATAATTTTTCTTATTTAGAAATTATTTTTGGATTTTCAAAATTGTCAGGGAAATGACCTTGTCTGATTTGTTCAAGAATTTGGTCTTTAAGTTTTTCCTGCCCAGTTTCGTTTTTAAACCGATTATCCTCATTATTATAATAAATTAAAGTTAACATATCATCAAGCCGTACATCTTTTGCGGTATACCATGTATTTATTAATCAACCCTTAACTTTAATTGGATTTCCTTTTAAAAAATCGATAAATTCACTATATTTTTGACTATTTTTTTCATTTTTTCCTGCATTTTTTAGCGAATTTAGGATCATTTCCGAAGCAGTGGATGAACTAAGAATAGACCCATAAAAGGCACTTGTCCTCAATGGACTATTTTTTATGCGTGATTCATAAGCATAAAAAAGTAACATTAATAAAAATCTATATAAATTTCGACCTCTAGCACTATTTTTATAGTTTTCCTTAGTGATGTTTTCACTATAAATTTTTGAAAATAACTTTGAAATCGCTTCAAGTTTTAGATCCCTTTGGTTAGATTTTAACAAATCGGCAAATGAAATTCCAGTATATGTTATATTGTTTAGTTCTTTTAGAAGTGGGGAGACTTCAGCTTGCTTTTCCTTATTTCATTTTGGTGATGCTAGAAAAATAAGGTCTAAAAAATCAACAAATGAATCAATAGGAATTTGCTGATTTTGCGGCAAATTTATTATTAAATTATGCTCATCAATTTTTGGTTCTAGTTGAGGCAACTTATTGTTTAGTGTTTTTTCATCAGTAATTTTTTCTTCTAAATTAACAAGTAAATCTAAATTTAGTACTTCTGATAATTTTAAATTTGTTAAAATATTATCGAAAAAATTACTTTTTGCTTCTAAATGGGCAGATTTAACACTATTAATTATTTGGTCAAGAATTTTTTCAATTATTTTATTTTCAAATCCCAGATTTATAAAATGGTTTAAAAAATTTTTTATTATTTCTTCTGGATTAGAAATTCCTTTTGTTTTTAGGTAAGAATTTTTTTCATCTTTAATATCTAAATGTAAATATTCAAGAATTTGACTAACAATAAGCTGACTAAATTCCTCGTTTTTGACTAAAAAATTTATTAAATATCATAAATATGACTTTAAAAATGCTGAATTGTCAATTTTTTCAGTAAGCTTTTGATTCTCTTGCATATTAGAACTTGTTTGATTATCTTTTAGAAATTCAGTTAATAACCCTGAAAATTTTCTAATTTCTTTGAATTTATCGGGATTTTGGTTAATAAAATTAAAAATTCTAAAAATTAAAAGTTTGTTTACTGGATTAGGAAGAAAGTTCTCCATAGCACTTCTAAGGGCTGAATTAATTTGTTCTTTTTTCTGTATGCTTAATTCTTCAAACAATTTGTATTTATTAAAATTAGAAAATTTGAAAAATTCAATTCCTTTCTTAAGGAAATTAGATTTAAAAATTTTTACTAGAATTTCCCAAATTTTTTCTTGATCTGTTTTGGTGATTTTATCAAATACACAACCAATTTGTTTTAGAAATTCGATAATAAATTCTTCATTTCCGATTTCATTTTCTAAAATAAAATTGATATTAGCAGTAGATAGATTTGTGTTTGCAAGTTTAGAGATAAGAGATACTAGTTTGGTTAGTAGGGCATTTTTTTTAAAATAAATACCGTATTTTATAGTATTTTCGCTATTTTCTGTGCCTAAATTTTCATTATTTTGGCTAGTATTTTCACTGGATAAATTTGAATTATTAGTCAATTTTTTATAGAGAAAATTTTTAGGATCTTCTTCATTGCTATAGTAATTGTTAATATTATCTTGGATTATGTATTTTATTAGTTTAAAAAGTGGTTCAAATTCGTTCTCTTCAAAATTAACGTTAAAAATTTTGCTTAATAATAAGGTAAAATTTTGTTTTAAATTAACGTTATTTTCCAATTTTATAATAAATTTACCAATAATTTTGGTAAAATATTGGTTTTCAAATAATGATTTAACCAATGAAAAATTATTTAGCGGCTCATTAATTTCGGCTTTTGCAATTATTTTAAAATATCCGTCAAATAACTCAACAAGTGCATTAGATTTTAAAAATGCATCAAAAATTTGCTGTATTTTTTCCCTATATTCTAAATGAATATTTATAAAATTTGACTTTATTTTTTCGGAAATTGCTTCGGTTTGTGCAATTTCAGCAAATAAGTTTGCAATTTCATTTTGGCTAATTTGATCTGATGTTGATCAACTATTTTCATTCTTTTTATAATAATTATTTGCAATATCAACACTTAAACTATCAATTATGCTTTCAAAAATTGATTTGGTAAGAGTATGTTTATCAGAAAAACTATCAAAAATAATTTTAATTAATGCTTGAATAACTAAGGGCGATTCTTTTTTTTGGTTATTTTCAAAATTTAAGGTTGAATTTTTTCATTTTGTAAAAATATTACGTACTAAAGTCAAAATTGTGGTAGTTGCTTTTTCAGATAAATTAATCTTAGAAGCTTGAAAAATCGACATTAAAAAATTTGAGAGTGAGTTTCAGGTTGCAGTATCTCCAAGAAAAAGGCCGAAAATTTTTTCAATTAATTCAGCATGTTCCTTTATAAAATTAGTAACAAAACCTGTAAAATCTGTTGTTTTTTCGAATTTTTTAGATTCAAAAAAGTAATCAACAAATTTTTCAAGTAGTTTTTCTACCTGATTTGAGTTGAAAAAGTTAACTAAAAGTTCTAAAAGAGAATTTTTAACCCCTTCTTTTCCGAAAATTCTATTATTCTCCAGGTTAGAAACAATTTGTTTGTGTAAAAATGATTTACTAAAGAGATCTTTAAAAAATAAAATTAAATCCTGACTACCAATTTTATTTTTTAAATTAATTTTTGCGATATTTTTTAAAATTTTATATTTTATATCAGTTTCAATTAAGTTTTTTAGGAAAAAATTTGAGAAATTTATTATTGACAAATTATTTTCAAGTTCATCAATTTTTGTCTTATAAAAATTGATTTTAGAATTATTTTTTTCATCTTCTGCTTTTTCTAAATTTACTTTTAGCTCATTATATTTATTAAAATTATCGTTGGTAAAATTTTTAAAACTTTTTATTGCTTCCTTTACCAAAATAAAAATCAAATTTTCATCTTGTTCATTTTTATTCAATTGTTTATTTTTATATTTTTCTCCAAAATCATCAAAAATAGTTTTGATGATTTTGGAGAAAGTTAGCACTGATTTTTGTGAAAGCCCTTCAGATTGAAGCGATTTGTTAATTAAGTCCGACAAATTCGTAAAAAAATCAATATTATTTACACATTTTGCTAAAAAATCAAAAATATTTTCTTCAAATTTTTCTAAATTATTTCTTAGGAATTCAAATCCAAAACGATTTAAATTTCCAATTTTTTGATATAAAAGTTTATTAACAACAAAATCATTAATTGCTTCACTAATAATTTTGTTGAATATTTGAAAAGAATTTTCAATTAAAAAACCCTTAACAGAGTTGAAAAAAACAGAAAAATTATTATAATTTGGTGAATCTGTCGAAATAAAATAACTTAATTTAAATTTTGAAATTAATGGATATAGTTTTGTTAGTAATCTTTTTAGTACTTCAATTTGATAGTTGCTCAAATCAAATGATAAAAGTTCATGCAATAAATTTATTAAATTTGTAGTATTTTTAAAAAAAAGTGCATAAGTGCCTTGAACCTGACTACCTAAAATTGTGGAAATTTTCTTACTAGTATGTCTAAAATCAGTATTTTTAACAATATTTAAAAAACTTTTAGCACCTTCATTGTTTAGCTTTTCTCAAGTTTTTGTGCGAATAATTGTATCAGAAACTGAAAGTAAAAGACTAATTAATGCATTTTTATCATCTTCAGATAGGTTCAAATTAAAGTTTGAGTTAATAATTTGTACTAAAAAGTTTACAGTTTTGCGGTGTTTTAAACTTTCAGAGATAAAATTTCGTGAGAATTTTACAATATTTTCGTAATTTTTTGGTTTATCTAGGAAAATTTTAAGAATATCTAAAAAATTATTAACATTTTCATATTTTGCCGATTCTAAAACAAAATCATTAATAATTTTTGTAAATAAATTTCGGGTTGATTCAAAACTAAAAATTACCTGTAAATCACTTTTATATTCAGCTGAAATTCCGATAATACTGTTAATTAATAATTCCTGAATTGCACTTTGTCCAAAAACACAAATAAAAATTAGTTCCTTAATTTTATTAATATTTTGACTGGCAAAATCAGAATTAACTGCATCCTTAAAAACGCTAATTAGTTTTTTCTCACTAAAGTCGGTAAAAAGGAAATTAGTTAGTCCTGAAATTGTGGCTTTTTCTAAATTTTGATTAATTATTACGTCATTTATGTAATTTTGAAATCGACCGATGATCTCAAGTCAAAAATCGCTCTGTAAAAATTGATGTAAAAGTTTGGAGAAAGAAGGATTATTTTTTGCATTTTGTTGCCAAAAATTAATCAACATTTCCCGTAATTTTTCACTAATTTGAGTATTTGACCGTAAAAAACCATCAATAAAAGTTCCAAAACTCACCTCATATCAAATTCTTGAAAGAATTGCAAGTTGTGAATTCTTAACCTTTTCAATTTCAGCACTACTAATTTCTTCAATTTCAGATTTATTAGTAATAAACTTATTGACTGAATTATCGATGCTTAGAGTCTTAAAAATTTCTGAATTTGGCCCAAGATTTAAAACTCGCTTATAACAGTTAGAATCCCTTTCGAAATATTCTTGATTTCAGTCTAGTTTTTCAAAATAATCAGTTTTAAAATTAGGACCCTGCTCTAAGGCAAGTTTAAATAATAAATCCTGTGCCATTTTTTTATAACCTTTAGTTGAAGGGTGAATGTCAAATTCATTTTTTGCGAATTTGTTTGTTTTGTCTAACCAACTTCTTTCATTATAAAGGTCAACAAAATTAATCCCATGTTTTTGAGCTACTTTTTTAACCGCTTCATTTAACTGCTTAAGTGCAATAATTGTGTAATTATTAGGAAGACCGAGCTCGTTTGTCAATAATTTATCAAAAAATTTCATTGAAGATGAAAACAAAATGTTATAACCAACTAAAACTATTTCTAAATTAGGGTTAATTTTTCGGATTTTTTCAATAAATATATTTAAATTTTTTTCTAATTTAACAATAGCTAAATTAATTTTTGCAACAAATTCAGCAGCAGCTTCGGCTTTAGTGGCAATTTTTTGGTTGGGTTTTGCAATTGTTTTAAAATCAATTGATTCCATTAAATCATTTGCGCCAAGAGAGACTGTTAAAAGATTAGCGTTTTTAATTTTTTCTTTTAATTTTGGGTAATTTTTAGCAGAAAAATTACCAAAAACATCACGAATTTGCTTTCCATAAGGTGATTTTGTTAATTTATCAAGTTCGTAATTAAAATTTAAACGTATCTTGTCAAAATTTTGAAATTTTTCATTTTCAGAATCTAAAAGATAAAGCCAGTCCTTAATTGTTGTTCAAGAAAGAGCAAGATTATCAAAGGATTTTATTGCATTTGGTTTAATTTTTTGAATAAAATCGGCAAAAAATGCTGCATATGAAAGTCCTTTAATTTTCAAATTTTTGTTAATATTACCCCGAAAATCAAAACTATAGTCCCAGTTGAACCCTGCAGAAATTGAATCGCCAAGTGTTAAATATTTAATTTCGCTCAAAATTACGTTATTTTTAAATCTATTGGAAGTATTTGTGTTTTTTTTGTCAGTTAACTCGTTTTCATTTTGATTTGGTGTTCTGCTATCTCGATTTGAAGTTAAGGAAGAATAACAGGATAAAAGAGCTAGACTTGAAGTTAAGCAAGAAGAATATGATAAAAAGATTTTAAAAGCTTTAGAAAAATCAGGTTTTTGCATTTTTCTCTTTTTTCTATTGATTATTTTATTATTTTTATAATGATTTATTTTGTTTTTTATACCTTTTATGCTATAATTTATTGGATTAGATATTTAGGTAATAAAAATTTAAAATAATTATACTCGATTTTAAAATGTTTAAAGAATTTTAATCGTTTTATTTTACCGAGAAAAAATTATACCATAAATACTAAAAAATTATTTTCTATTTTTGAGAAGGTAAATAAAATGCAATATAAAAAATATTCTGAAATTCCTGAGAAATACCGTTTTGATTTAGATGTGCTACTTGAAGGTAAGACTATTGAGGAAAATTTTTCTAGTATTCAAGAAATTTCTAATGATTTAATATCAAAAAAAGATCAACAATTTGAAAATGTTGAAAATTTTCTTGAATATAAGGAACTAGAAGCTAATTTTGGGATAAAATACAATAAAATTCTTAATTATATTTCAAACAATATCAGCGTCAATGTAATTGATCCTGTTTTTAGTCAAATTAATGAACGTTTTAGTTTCTTGATGTCTGAATTTGAGTCAAAATTAGGCTCAATTGATGTTATTTTTTATAAAAATGAGGATAAAATTCGTTCTTGAATCAACGATTTAAGAGTAAAACCTTATCAAAAAGAGCTAAATTATCGACTTGATAATAAAAAACATAAACTTGCTGATGAGGTTGAAAGTTATCTTACAAAATCATCTTTTGGTGAAATTTCGGTTTATAAAATTTTCTCAATTCTTTCAAATTCAGAAACAAAATTTCAGGATGTTCTAAACGAAGAAAATAAGAAATTACCTCTTAATTCAACAAACTATTATAATTATTTAAAAACAGGGTCTCCTTTAGTGCGAAAAAATGCATATATAAACTATCATAAAGCTTATCTTGAACATAAAAACACCTTTGCAAATTTGTTGTATCAGCATATTAAGTCAAGTTCTGTGGATGCAAGAATGCGAAATTATCAATCACTGCTAGAGGCAAGTCTTAGTTCTGATCGTTTTCCAGTTACAAGTTTAGAAAAATTATTTCAATTTGTCGCTAATTCAGCGCCTATTTTTGAAAAATTCAAAAAAGCAAAAGAAAAATTTTATCAAGCAAAATTTGGGACTAAGATGAATAGTTGAGACCGTTTAGTTCCATTAGTTGAGACAAAAAATAATTATTCTGTTGAAGATGCACAAAAAATAGTGCTTGGGGCAATCAAACCATTAGGTCAAGAATATAAAGATGTTGTAGAAAAAGCATTTAGCCAAAGATGAATTGACTATCATTATGTTGATTCAAAAAGATCTGGTGCTTATTCAATTGGGGGTTCATATGGGCTTGAAAAAAAATATATTTTAATGAATTATGACTTTACTATAAACGCAGTTCATACTTTAGCACATGAATTAGGTCATTCGCTCCATTCTTATTATTCTGATAAAAACCAGAATTATCATAATAGCTCATATCCAATTTTCCTTGCAGAAATTGCCTCAATTTTTAATGAGTTAATGCTCGATGACTACCTTTTGGAAAAACAAGGTGATGAAAATTTCAAATTTGAAATATTATCTCAACAAATTTCAAATTTTATTGCGACTGTCCAACGTCAGGTAATTTGAGCGGATTATGAAGCAGTTTTATATAATAAAATTGACAAGGGTGAACCAATTAGTTCTTATGAAGCTTTTGTGGGAATTTATAAGCAAATTCTACAAAAATATAATCCAAATGACCCACTTGATGATGAAAAACCGCTTGTTTATAGTGTAATTGTCCCACATTATTATTATGGATATTATGTTTATAAATATGCAATTGGCTATCTTGTTGCTAATGCTTTCTTTCAAAAATATAAAAAAGAAGGTAAAAAAGCCCTTGACAATTACATTGAAAACTTCCTTTCAAAAGGTGGCTCTGATTGACCAAGTAAAATTCTGGAAAAAGCCGGGATTGACCTTGGGGATTCTTTAATTTATACAGAAGCATTTTCACTTCTTGAAACCCAAATTGATGAATATATTCGGCTTGGTAAGAAAATTTTTAAAATTAATTTCTAAAATGCAAGAATTTTATATTAATTTATATCAAAAAAATATATCAATTTATTATTCCAAGATTTTTTAATTTCAACTAAATTTAGGCGACTAAAAAATTTTAAAAAACCGGGACTTTATTAGTCAAAGTTAAAAGCACATCTTTTTAATAACCAAAGATAGTAATTTTTTTTAATTTATCAACATAAATTTGTTAAAAACTCCTAAAAAAAAGCTAAACTTGTATATTTTATCTGTATTATTAAGAAAATTAGATTTAATCTAATATAAAAAATATACTAAAATTTAAATTATAGAGTTGATGGTTTTTTGTATATGCCCAAAGATAAAAATATTATGATAATTGAAGATATTTTACTAAAATATTCAATAAATAAAAGGTTTTTTCGGAAAAGGCAACAAAAATTTTTAACTCAAAAATTGAATTATTTATATTCAATTTTAAAATCTGGTTGGATTTTTTGTGCTCTTAGCTTTTATTTTTCTTATTATTTCCCTTATTATATTTACATAAGGACTCTGTAAAACTAAAAATTGACTATAAAAACTTTCTAATCTGGCAATTTTTATATTCTGCTATTTCTTGTTTTATTATCGGCATTATTTTATGATTAGGTTGTTTTATTTTTTCTAAATTAAATCCAGGCAGAAAATTTAGTCTTAATTTTGATTCCTGATCGATAAAAAAAATAGTTTCAGAAATGAATTTTAACTTTAAAAATGTTAAAAAAGTTGAAGTAGTTGTTGATAATGAACAGGGTGAATTAATCGAAAAATTAAAACTAACTTCAATTTCAAAGGTTAAGAGCATTATACTTACAGATTAGAATTTTATTTTTGATAATAAAAGTATTGTTAATTCACATTTTAAAATAGCAACAAAAAAATTTAGTTTTTTATTCAAAATATTTTCGGATATTCTATGATTATAAGCTTGACGGGGATAAAAATTTTTTAATTATTGGCTCAAAATTTATCAATAGTAAAATTAAGTCACTTTTAGAAAACCAAAAGTTCAAATTTTTAAACGATGATTGCGAAGAATTTCATTTTTTAAACCCTAATTGACCTCTTAATATTTTTGAATTTTTTATTGAAAAGCCTTCTTTTTGATGTATAATTCAAAATATAAAACTTGAAATTGAAAAGAAATTTTATCAATTAGATGAATTAGCAGCTATTATAAATTCCAAAGGTGATTTATGAGGAAAATGCTATTTAATTTAGGTGATTTATCCCAACTTACAGGGGTTTTAGTCCCTGTCTATCAAGTTAGAAATATGGATATTTTTAAGGAAAAAAATCCAAAATCTAATGTAGTTATACCCCAAATTGATTTTATGACACCTACTAGAATTATGTCTATTAATGAGCCATTTTTTAAGGAATTTGATAAGAATTTTGCTAGTCTTGATGAAAAGTCAATATTTAGTAAAGAATTTTCCAAAAATTTATAATTATTTTTAATTTTCTTCAAATTAGGACAAAATTATGAAATCAGAGAAAAATAGGAAAATAGTTGAGGAAATTTTACGCAAATATGGTTTACACGAGAAGAAGGTTAAGTGGTATTGAGGGAAATTTTTAACTAAAAAATTAAATAGAATATACTTTATTTTAAAGCTTTTTTGGTCTATTTTTCTTCCATTAGCGGCTATTTTTACCATAATTGTAATAATTTTGCAATTATCATCTCTTAGAACATATTCCTCTGATTGAACCACCAATGAAAACCGTTTATTTGCAATTTGGCAACTTATTTACACCGCTATTTCATGTTGGATTATAACCACTATTTTCGCATTACCTAGTTTTATAATTACTTGATTAAACCCAAAACGTAGATTTGAGATGAAATTTGGTAAAGTGGCGATGGAAAAATTTATTTCAGAAATTGAATTTACATTTAAAAATATTCAAAAAGTTGAACTAATCCCTGATATTACTAAAAAGCCGGTAATAGTAAATAAATTAACTCTTCCACAATTATCATTATTAGCAAAAAAATATTTAATTTTTGCAGGTGAAGGTGAGATTGATTTTAATTTTAGAATAACAACATCAAAAAATTTAGTTTTTTATCTAGATTTTTCACAAATATTTTCGAATTTTGACCGTATTACAAACGGAAATTTTTTAGTTGTTGAATCTAAATTTATTAATAATAAAAATAAGAAACTTTTAGAGCAAAATAAATTTAAATTTTTAGAAGAAAAACTTGAAAAATTAGTTTTTCAAAATCAAAATAAACCATTTTATAATTTTGAAATTATTCTTGAAAAACCTTCTTTTTTAAAAATAATTGAAAAAATAAATGAGGAAGTTCAAGTCAAATTTCAACTTTTAGATGAGATTGCTGCTATTATCAATAATCAATAAGAAGATAATTATATTTAAATGAAATTTGGAAAATTATGACCAAAAATGATTCAATAAAAAAATATGTAGCTTTTTTTATTTTTAAAATAAAACAAAATAAAAATGATATTTTAATTTCTTCAATTTTTTCAATTTTATTTTTTTTGTTTTTATCACTGACCCTTTTTATAAAATTTGATTTTAAATCTTTTGTAATTAAAAATGGAAAATCATTTGATAATCTTGCTCGGTGAATCAAAATTATGAATATTTTTCTTATTATTTTAAGTATTTTAACCATCATTTTTCTTTGTTTAGCTCTATTTTTTTTATTTAAAAGCAGAAAATTTCTTAAAGAAAATAATAAATTATTAGAAGGTTTGTCACTCCATTTTGAAATAGATTCAATAAAGAAAGAATTTTTAAAAACTAATAATTTATTAAAAGATTTTGATAATTTTGAATATAATGATAATTTGACAATTTCAAAATTTGAATCATTTTATAATGGTCTATTTATTTTTACTTCAAAACAAAAAAAGAAAATTTCAAGTCATATTCCAACGAGAAAATGTTCAATTAAAGATGTTAATTTATATGAAGGTTATCTCATTTTACAAGATTACAAAGTTAATTATTTTCAAAAAATAAAGAAGAAACCCTTAAATTTGTTTATTTTTTCAGTATTATCTTGAATTATTTTAACAATTATTTTCTCCCTTTTTTCTGTTTTTCTTTTGCAAAGTGTACTAGAAACTATCATTTTCTATAGTTTCAAGTCTGTTAAGATGGTTTCCAAAGTAAAAATGGGGCCAACTTTGTCATACTCAAATATTGTTTTTTCAATTTTAAGTGTTTTTTTTGTGGTTTTTCTTTGTTTTGTTTTGTATTTTATTAATTCAAAAATTTTTCGACCTTATTTAATTGAATATTATAAATTTTTAACATTTGGGCTTATTCCCGAGTTTCCCAGTTTGATGAGATAATTTTAAAAAAGTGTCCGGTTTCCCGTGCTTTTTTAAGTTTTTTGCCAAAAGTTAATTACCTATTTTTTTACTGATTTATTAAGATATCAAAGTAGAAATCATACCTATTTCAAATATTGGGATCACTAGGAACACCATCGCGATTTTTAAATATCATTTGTTGATCTAAAGTGTTAAATTCAACCCTTTGTCTTAATTTTTGCAACATCGTTACTAAACCAACTTCAGTTAATTGACTGTTTGCAAATAACTTGTTATCACTAATATGTTTGTTGATTTTAAAAATTATAGTTTTTAAAATAACTAATGAGATAAAGCACAAAAATGTATGAGCTAGGATATGCTCATCTATTCTTAAAAATACAGGACGAATATTCAATAAACCTTTTAGACTTCTAAAATTAGCTTCAATATTTCACTGTTTTTGGTATTTTTCAACTATGTCTAAGACATTTAAATTTAGTATATTTGTTTCATAGACATAGTAACCATCAAATTGTTTGTCCTTGTCAATTTTACTTTGATCTAATTCAAATTTCATGTTTGAAATTTCCCTAAAATATTTAGGTTTTTTACCAAACAATTTGTTTACTTCAATAAAACCATCTTTATTTTGTTTTTTAATAAAACTTTGGATTTGCTCTTCGCGAGCCTTGCTGTCTTTTATTGCTCTTTTTTTACTGTAAGTAATAATTCTTCTTCTAATATTTTCAGTGTATCTTTTATTTTTATAAGATGAATAAAATTCTTCTTTTTTATACTTAAAATCTGCATTTACATCAACATAATCGCTAGGATCTAATAAATAATTTTTAAATTTTTGACTGCCTATCTTTGCACGATAAGAAATAATGAAATTATATTCTTTTGATTCAAGAAATCGAATATTTGCAGCAGTGGACATGCCACGGTCAGCAATTATTGTCATATTTTTGATATTATATTTGGATTCAATATCTAATACAAAAGGGATTAGCGTACTAGAATCGGCTGTATTTCCTTTAAAAACTTTAATATGAAAAGGAATGCCATTTTTATCGCATGCTAAAGCAATGACAATTTGATCTTCTTTGAATTTAGCATCTTTAGAATAGCCAGGAATTCTTAATCCATTTCCTTCAAATGTCTCAAAATAGACTGTTGATGCATCAAAATAAAATTCATTGTCCCTTTTTCCAAGCTCGCTTATAACCATTTTGTTAAGACTATCTAAAAGTTGATTTTGTGATTCATAGACAAGATCTAAGAGTCTATAAAAGCTATTTTTGGAAGTATTTATTTGATTTGAGTAATCATCCTTTTTATCAAAAGCATTAATAATGCTACCAGGATCAGTAATTCGCTTTGAAATTAAGTAGTTAAAAATTTGTTTCATATTTTTATGTCTACTTTTAGGAAGTGATTCAAAAATATTGTGCTTTTCAATAAGTTTTTCAATTAATTCCCCACCAATAAAAACCGAACCTTCGATTATGGCGGAATTTTTAATAGAATCAAGTAAAGTAGTCTTGATTTTATCTTTGTCATCTAAATTTGAAAACAATTTCAATTTTTCTTTGATAATTTGAATAGCATTTGGATTAATTTTTTCCAAAGTTTGCACATTTCCTATACTAAATCAACGTTTTGGAGCTTTCCCATAACCTTGTGTTCAGCCAACATATTTATATATTTTATCTTTTGAAGATCCTCAAACATTAAACAAAATCAAATTATGCTTTTTCATAATTTATAATTATACCATAAAATTACTTTAAAATTGTAATTAATTGTAATTAATAAAAATTAAGGTTTTACGGGTAAAAAACACCGATTTACGGGGATTTCTGCATATTCATATTCACTAAAAAGTGAATTTTTGCCATCAAACTGGGAAACTCAGGAATTTTTCGACCTTATTTAATTGAATATTATAAATTTTTAACATTTGGGCTTATTGATTTTGAAAAAATTGAAAATTTTGAAAAAAATGAGCGTTATAAAAATAACTTATTTCTTTGTGTTACGAATGAAAATAACCCCAAATGAGAGGATGTTTTTAATGAACTAGGTCTTAATTTATAAGATTTTTTTGAAGTAAACAGTAAACAAAAAAATCTTATAAATTAAATAACTAAGGTATAATTTGAACAAAAAAGCATTCTGATACAAATGTTTTTGTCTTAATAGTAAATACGGCAAAATCATAGCTAATCAAATTTTGAAAACAAAAATTGATTCTACCTAAATTAGGCAAAAATGCAAAAAAATTCTAAAAAAGATAAAAATAGCTGATTTTTCCTAATTTTTTCCTATTTTTAGCTTTATTTCTTTGTTTTTTCTAATATTAGGTAGTAAAGCCCAAATAAAGCCGAATCATCACCAAAAGGATCTTTTTCAAACTTTATAGCTTCTCATTGGTCTTTATTTGTTCACTGTTTCGCTTTTTTGATCGCTTTTTGAATTATTCAAAAATTATACTCAGCTATAGAACCGCCAAAAACCATCAAATTAGGATTTAAAATTCCAATTGTTATCGAAATTGTTCGCGCCAAGGTATCAATACAGTCGCCAACAATTTGTCTGTAGCCTTTATCTTCTTGAGATAGTGCGATAATATTTTTTGGTTCGGTTTGTTCTAAGTTTTTATCTTTAGCTCTTAAAGACATTCCTGTTCCCGAGATAAATAATTCAGCTGCATAATTATTTAGATGATGCTTTTTATTAAATATTTTTGAGGTTGGAATATGTGCAATTTCCTGTCCAAAACCATTAGCACCATGAAAAATTTTATTATTAATTACGAGTCCAGCACCAAAACCAGTTGAGATTGTATAAAACTGAGTTACGCCTTTTTTGGTATTTTTATAAAAAATATGATTGGCAAATGCCATTGCATTTGCATCATTTTCAAAGATAGCATATTCTAATTTAGAATTATTTAGGAGATATTCCTTAATATTTATTCCATTTCAGCCTATTAAATTAGGCGAAGAGAGAATAATCCCTTTTTGATAATCAGCCGGACCAGGGATGCACAAGGCGATTGCGTTAATCTTGTATTGGCTAACTAGATCAAGAATTTTATCAAGAATTTTTTTATAATTTATAACATCAGTGGCAAATTTAATTTTTTTTGTGATTTTATTATCACTAAAAATTGCAAAACGTGTATTTGTTCCGCCGATGTCGATAGTGGCAAAATTATATTTTATCATTTTTTAGTCCAATTTTTATTTTGATAGTATGATAATTTATATTATTATTAGTAGTTTTTCAATTTTTTTGAGCTTTTCTAGTATCTTGGATTTCAAGTAGATCAATTAATTCATTTTTATTTTGAAGAATTCAGTTTTGATAGGAAGAAAAATAATTAACCTGATAAGATTGAAAATTTGTTAAAACTTGATCTGGTTCTAGATTTTTTATTACTTGATTTGCAAGAATAATTTTGGTTTTGATGGCAGTTTTGATTTTCCTATTTGCATTAATTCTTTTTTCAATTATTATCTGATCGGCTTTAAAAGTGATAATGATACTTCCTTGAATTTTTAAAAATTTATGGCTGACTTCAAAAGGAAGAAAATGTTGATTTTGCGATTTTGTGTATTTAAAATTTAAATTAATAATTTCATAATTTTTATTTTCAAGTAAAACAAGTTTAAAATCCATTTTTTCAATAAAAATTTCATTGAAAAAATGGATTTGTTGTTTTTCACAAGCAAAACAAAAGGAAAAATTTGACTTATTTTCTTTTGTTTTAAAGATTTTTTTAGTTATTTTTCTTATTTGAGAGAACATCTCATCCAACAACAGCAACTAAAATTAGTCCTTTAATTATGTATTTTTGTGATTCGGCAACATTTAGAACAAGCAAACCTTGGTTGATTACCCCGATAATTGATGTTCCTAATATCGTTCCACTAACCGATCCAATTCCACCATAGACTGAAGCTCCACCAGTAAAGACAACTGAAATGACATCAAGAGCAAGATCATCACCTCGCGAAGAAGTCGCAGAAGAATAAGTAGCTGTGAAAATAATCGAAGAAAATCCGGCTAGTGCGCCAATGATAATAAAAATTATCATTGTTGTTCTTTTAACATTGACTCCGGATAATAGAGCAGCTTTCCGGTTGCCACCAATTGCATAAACAGAGCGCCCAAAAGCGGTATTTTGGCTAAGAAAAGTAAATAAAGCCAGTGCAATACCTACATATAAAACATAGTAACGCATTGATTTATCTCCAAGTGAAAATATTATACCACAAGCAAGGAATAAAGAAAAAATAATTACTTGAATTATTGTAAAAATAATAATATTTTGAACTTTAATGCCAAATTTTCTTTTTGTATAATATCCTCAAGTTCGCAGACTAACAATAATTGCGCCTAAAATTAGAGGTAAAAGTAAAGAAAAAATTCAAATATTCCCTACTTTTAGATCAGGGATTCCTTCAATTGTTCCCTTAATATAAGTTGAATCAACGGATCCAATTGGAGTCAGTGTTGCCCCATTTGAATAGACAAGTTGAGCCCCTTTAAAAGCAAGAAATCCACCTAAAGTTACAATAAATGCCGGGATATTTCCATAACCAATAAGTCAGCCTTGGATAAAACCAATTGCAGCCCCGATTAGCGTTGTAAGTATAAAAGTTAGTCAAATACTTTGGCCGGTATTATTATAAATATAAACCGAAAATAGTCCTAAAAGACCGACAAGAGTTCCAACAGAAAGATCAATATTTCCACTTAAAATTACAAGTAGCATCCCCATTGCCAAAATAATAATATAAGAATTATTTTGAAATAAAAGGGTGAATGTATTTGCTTGTAATAAAGTTCCTTTGGTAATCCCTAAAAAAATAACAAAAACCAGAAGAAAAATATATAACATTGAAAATTTTTTTAGATGGTGGAGGCTGGCTTGAAGATAATGTCCACTTTTTGTCTCATTTAGATAATTTTTAACTGGTTTTGCAAAATCTTTTAAATTATTTTTAAAATTATTAAAAAATTCCATTAGATAAGACCCCCAATACTTAGTTGCATAATTTTTTCTTGATTTGCCTCAGAAGTTTTTATCTGACCTTTGATAATTCCCTGGGACATGACAAAAATTCGATCGGTGATTCCTAAAAGTTCTTCAATTTCCGAAGAGATTACAATAATTGTTTTACCTTGTGATGAAAGGTCTAGTAAAATTTTATAAATTTCGTATTTTGAGCCAACATCAATACCTTTTGTTGGCTCATCGATAATTAGAAGGTCAAATTTGGTGCTTAAAGCTTTGGCAATTACAACTTTTTGCTGATTTCCCCCAGAAAGGGATTCGACATTATTTAGAATATTTTTTGTTTTAATACTTACATCTTTTTTTAGTTTTTGGGCATTAATTATTTCCTTATTTTTATTTAGAATTCCTCATTTTGAAAATAAATGCAAAGCGGCGGAAGTGATATTATTTTGAATCGAAAAAATTTGGATTAGACCAACATTTTTTCGATCTTCGGAAGCATACATAATTCCCGATTTGATTGCCTGTTTTGTGTTAGTAAATTTTACTTCTTTACCTTTATAGAAAACTTTGCCACTTGAAGGTTTGTTATAATACTGCCCAAAAAGTGAAAGCATTAATTCGGTTCGACCCGATCCAACAAGTCCGGAAATTCCGACAATTTCGCCTTGTTTTACATCAAGGGAAGCATTTTTGACAACATTATAATTTGCAATACTAGCATGAGGAATAACTATATCTTTGATCTCAAAAATAATTTCCCCGATTTTTCGATCTAAATCCCTAGGAGGAAATTTGGACTTTAAAGGCCGGCCAACAATGTCCTGAATTAGCCGGTTTTCATCAATTATTTCTTCATTTTTATTATACTGGGAAATGAATTTACCATCGCGGATTACAACAATATTATCAGAGACATATTTGACTTCATTTAATTTATGGGAGACAAAAATCGAAGTAATTCCTTTACTTTTTAAACTTTTCATAATATCAAGTAAGCGAAAAGCATTTTCATCATTTAAAGAGGAAGTCGGTTCATCTAAAATTAGTAGTTTTGCATTTTTTGAAAGTGCTTTTGCGATCTCAACCATTTGCTGTTTTGCAATCGAAAGAGAGCCAGCAATTGTTGTTGGATCTTCATCAAGACCGACCATTTCTAGATATTTTTTGCATTCGGAAATCATCTTATTTCAGTTAACTTTGCCAAATTTAGTCGGATAATTACCGATATACATGTTCTCGCAAATTGATAAATAAGGTGAAATTGAAAGTTCTTGATGAATTATTGCAATTCCGACACGTTCGGAGGCTTTTGTATTTGCAAAAGCCATAATTTTATCTTCAAAAATTAGATCACCTTCATATTGTCCAGCAGGAATCACTCCTGATAAAATTTTTAAAAGTGTCGATTTTCCCGCGCCATTTTCACCAACTAGGCTAGTTATTTCCCCTTTTGGAACAACAAAAGTCACATCAGAAAGAGCAATTACAGGACCATAAACTTTTTTTATTTTTTTTAGTGATAGAATATTAGTTTTTTTCAATTTAATATCCTTTCATAAATAAAAAATTAGCTCTAAATTTTATTAGGTAAATTATATAAAATTTAAGCTAATTTTTTATGTTAATTTTTAATAAAATAAGATCAAATTTTTAACTTTTAGAAATTTTAGGCATCAGGATTATCAACATTAGCTTTTGTAACAATTACTGGACTTACTAAAATTGTATTAATATTTTTACCTTGCACTTTATATGTTTGATTATCATATTTAAATGAAATATTTGGTAGTTTTGCTTTTAGTTCGTTTTCGACTTCTGATCTAGATGCTTTATTTTTCTTTGCAATTAAAACCCGAAGAACTTCAACAGCAACTTTTCCTAAAACTTTATCAGGTTTATAAATTGTCATATTTTGATCGCCGTCTTTGATAAAAGTTTTGGCTTTATCATTATAATCTTGACCAGTTACAAAGATTTTTTGGGTATCAAATCCTTCAAGTTTTAATTTGGTGATTGCTTGTTCGGCCATTCCATCATTTGGGGCAAGAAATCCTTTGAAAATAGAAGCTGGTTTTGAACCAACAGCTTTGATTTTATTACCACCTGCTGGATCTTTGTTAATTGTTAGAAAAGATTGGATTCTTTGACCGGCAGTTCCATAATTTCATCCTGGGACATAAACAGCATTTTCGCCTTCAGGAGATAAATCAATTATTTTATTTTGCGAATTTTTCATTAATTCTTTAAGTACTTTCATTGCACCATTATAAAAATATTGGGAATTATTATCATCTTGGGAACCCGCGATTGTATAAAAAGAAATTGTCTCTTGGGGCATATGTGATTTTAGATATTCATTCATTTGATCAATTGAATCAAAAGCACCATCTTCTTTTCCTAATAGACCCGCCGCAAGTGAAAGACCTTGTAATTCGCCAACTTTTTCATTATCAAAAGAAACATACCAATCATATTTATCAGATCCAGTAATTAGTCGATCATAGGCAACAATCGGAATTCCTTTATCAGCAATTGTATTAACAGCAGTTCCAACTCCACTTCCATTTTCAGGGGCAATAATAAATCCTTTTGGCGCTGGACTTAAATTAGCTTGCTGAGTGAGTCAGTTATTTTGTGCATCCTGGTTTTTTGTAATTGTTGAAGTTGCTGCCTCTGTTTCATCAACATAAGAAATAATATCTTTTTGGGCACTAATTCATCGAGGATTATCCGGATCGGTTAGTGCTATTCGAATAGAATCATTACTTACTTTATGTTTTAGAGTCTCGGCTTGTGGTTTAGAATCTGAAGTCGAACCTGATTCTGTCTGTCCACAACCTGCTGCAACAAATGCAATAATTGATGCAAGCGAAGTTGCATAAATAGCTGATGAATACAAGAATTTTTTTCTAAGCATTTTTTTCATTTTGTTCCCTTTCAAATCAAGTTAATTCAATTATACAAATAAATTATACTATAAAAATCAATTTTTTTTAAAAAATGAATTTTTCTTAGAATAGGAAAAAATATTTGTATTTTTTAGTACTAAATTATAAAAATTCAAATAAAATTCAAGATAATTTTATAATTTAGACTAAAAAATAAAAAAATACTATAAATTAAAGGGTAATTTTTAAAAATTGTTATAAAAAAATGTAAAATTTTAGATTATGGAAAATACAAATTCAAATAATATTTTAGTAGAAATAATGAAAAAATACCGACTTGATAAATACTGACAAAGATTTATGCTGGTTGGATTTCGATTAAAAAAAATAGATAAAACTTTTAATTTTTTCTTAAGAATTGCGGTAATGTTTACATTAATAACTTTTGTTCTACTTTTTAATGTACTAATTCTTAAAAATTCTGGCACAAATGAAGAAAATGTAATTTTCATTATTTTATATACTGCTCTTTCCTCTGGTATAGTGGCATTTTTTTCATCTTTAATTTGTTTTTTCTTAAAAACGGTTTATCGTGAAAGGAAATTTGTTTTTGATTTTAATTCTTGATCGATAAATAAAATGGTTCACCAGAGCGGTTTTTTATTTGAAAACGTGGAAAAATTTGAAATTTTAGCATCAAATAACGAATTAAAAATCAAAAATATTAGCCAAGAATATTGATCTGTGGTTAAGGAAAAAGATTTAGATTATGTATTTGATGATTTTTGTTTTGGTACTATGTATATTTCTACATTTTTCAAAATAACAACTTCAAAAAATATTGTTTTTTATTTAAAGCATAGTATAATTCCTTTCGGTTTTAATGTTTGTGATAATGAAAATTTTTTAATTATTGACAAAAATTTTTTTAGTGAAAATCTAAAAATTACCTTAGAAAATAAAGGGTTTAAATTCTGAAGAGAAAAAGAAGAGAAAATCTATTTTTGAAGTCCAAATCTCGGATTTAATATTTTTGAAATTTATTCAAAAAATAATTCTTTTCTAGGTATAGTTAAGGCGCTAGGAGAAGAAATGGAAAAGAAATTTTATCAGCTTGATCAACTAGCAAAAATTATAAATAATGGGATGATTTATGAAGAAAATTCTATTTAATTTAGGTGATTTATCCCAACTTCCAGGGGTTTTAGCCCCTGTCTATCAAGTTGCAAATATGGATATTTTTCAAGGAAGAAATCCAAGACCTGCAATGGTTTTGCCAAAAGAAATTTATGAAATAACCCCGGTAAAAATGTCAATTTCTGATGGCGCTTATGCGCAGAAAGAATTTGAAAAAAAATTCCTACAAATGCAGGGAAATATTGAAAATGTTGATTTTGACGATTATCCAGGAATAGAAAATTTTTTAAATTTTAGTTTAGAAAATATTGATGATTTGCAATTAAAAACAAGATTTAAATTTGATCATTATGATAATTTAGAGGCAATTAGAACTAAAAAAAATAACTCCAATAGAAGTTTTAGATAAATATTTAGAATATACAAGTTCTAGTTTTGAACTTGATATACACCCAAAAAATGTTTTATATATCCAAGAAAAAATAGAACCAAATCCTGAAAAACACAAAAACCCGCCAACCCCACCAAAAAATGAAAGAATTTTATCTCAAAAAACTGATACAAATATAAAAACAACAAAACTAAAACAAGAGAATTTGATTGATGATTTTCTAAACGATGCAAAAATAAAAGATGAATTTTGAAGAATTTAAAGACGAATTAAAAACCAAATTGAAGAATAAAGACCCTGATTTTATCTTTTTTTATAATATCATAAATATATCAACTCAAGCATCTGCAGTACGTTATTTAATTAAAACTACAATTGAAAAGGTAATGAAAGTAATGGTTTCAAAAATACTAGGAAGAAAAATAACAAATACAGTATTACGTGATCTTGTTACTGAATCATTATTTAAAAAAGCATTTTTTTCTGCTCATAAAATAGTTGATGGTCTAAAAATTGCAGGGAAATTAAAACGCGGTGTTCTAACAACGATAAAATATGCAAATCCTTTAGGTGCAATAATAAGTATTCTTGATACTTTAGTCTCAGCTATTTCAGTTTTAACTAATTTGGTAATAACAAGTCAATTGAAAAACAACTATTAACAATATGAAAAAACGTGAAGAGATTAGAAAATATGTTTTATTTTTTCACCGGAAAATTAAAAAAAATAAGTTAATTTTGCTTAAAATCGTATTTTTTTTAAGCTTATTTTTTTATTTTTTAGGAATAGGTCTATTTTTAGAGATAAATTTTAAAAACTGACTGGAAAACAATGGAGAAAAAATAGCTGATCTTAATATTTTTGTTAAAAATCTTGATAAAGTTCTTTGAATTTTTTGAACTTTATCAATTATTTTTTTTCTTTTTGCTTTATTTTTTATTTTAAAAGGTGGACGTATCTTTAAGAAAAATAATTTTTTATTTTCTGGTTTATCTCTCCATTTCGAACCTGAAAATGTGAGGAAAAATTTCTTAATTAGCAATAATTTCTGGCAAGAATTTCAAGAATTTAATTATAAAAACACCGAAAAAGTTGCTGGATTTGACTTATTAAGTATTATGCCTCTGGGTTTATTTATAGGTTCAAATAAAAAACAAATTTTTAATTTTTTAGTTAAAAAATGTTCAATAAAAGACGGAAAACCTTATGCAAACGATTTCCGACTGCGTGAATATAAGGTCAATTATTTTGAAGAGATTAAGTCGATGAATAAAAATCTGGCAATAATGTCATTTCTTGGCTGATCATTTTTCGCTCTCTTTTTTATTCTTATAACCTTATCAATTATCGAGGAATTATTTTATACTTTTGCCTCAAATTGACTCAAAACTGATTTGGTTAGTAAAATTTTTATAGATAAAAATCTTGGATTAACTGTGTTTATCATCCTTGAGGCTACATTTTTTACTTTTATGATTGTTTTGAATTTTAAAATATTTAGGGAATATTTTGAATCCTATTATAAAATTTTAACAATTGGACTTGCTGATTTTGAAGAAATTGAAAATTTCGAAAATGATGATGATTTTAAAAATACCTTATATATTTGTCTAAAAAAGAAAAATAAATTTACACGACCTAATGATCTAAATTTTGGTTTTATCGAAGATATTGATTAATTTTCTTAAATAAGCAATAGATTTTTTAAAGCTTTTTTATGAAAATTTCGAAAAAAAAGTATAAAATTATACTTGATTTAAAATTTAAAAGTTAATTTTCTAGGACTTGAAAGGAAAACATGACATACCAAGAATATCTTCAAGCAAGACTTGAGCAACAAAATGAGACAAAAAGTTTACGCTCAGTTCTAATTATTGATGGCGCTGATCCGCGAGCAATTGCCGCGGCAAAACTTTTAAAGGAAAAAAATTTAGTAAAACCGGTTTTACTAGTTGATGAAGAAATTCCAAATCTTGACGTTGATCAACATATAGTTAATTTTCAAGAAAAAATGGAATTTATTAAGGAATTTCTTAAATTCCGCAAGGGAAAAGAAACTCCTGAGTCAGCCGAAATTCAATTTCAATCAAATGCTTTTTATGGAACAATGCTACTAAGAAAGAAAAAAGTAGATGCAGTTGTCGGGGGTCTTAATTACCCAACAGCCGAAATTTTACGCGCAGCTTTTAAAATAATCGGCCCAAAACCAAATATAAAAACAATTTCATCAGTAATGATTATGCATAAAGATCAGGAAAAATATTTATTTAGTGATATTTCAGTAAATATTGCTCCAAATGAGAATCAACTTGTTGATATTGCTAAAAATGCCCTTGATTTTGCTATTCAGTTAGGTTTTGATCCAAAACCAGCTTTTCTTTCCTTTTCAACAAAAGGATCAGCAAAATCACCGCAGTCAGAATTAGTGGCTAAAGCGACGCAAATGTTTAATGCAACATCTCCAATTGAAGCTTATGGTGAAATTCAGCTTGATGCCGCCCTTGATATTGAAGTTCGCCGCCAAAAATATGAAGTAAATGTAGGTAAAAACGCCAATATTTTAATTTTCCCGAATCTTGATGCAGGAAATATTGGCTATAAAATTGCCCAAAGATTGGGAAATTTTGGGGCAATTGGCCCAATAATTACCGGAATTAATGCCCCAATTAATGATTTATCCCGGGGATCAACAACTCAAGATGTCTTTAATACCGTGCTAATTAGCGCTCTACAAGTTGAAGAAGGTAAATAGTGAAAGCAAAAATTTTAGTAGTAAATGCTGGTTCTTCATCAATTAAATGGCAGATTTTCCAAAAGGAAAATCTTGAATTATTAGGTGTAGGCCTAATTGAAAGAATTGGTCTTGAAGATGGTCTAATCAAAATGTCTTTTGGCAAAAAAGACTATAAATACAAAGATAATTTTGCAAATCACAGTCAGGCACTAGCAGTCCAAATTGCCTTTTGGAAGGAAAATCAGCTTGTTGAAAATCTTGAAGAATTCCAACTTGTTGGATTTAGAATTGTCCATGGTGGGGCAAGTTTTAAAGCTCCGGCAAAATTAGATCAGATGGCAATTTCCAAAATTGAAGCAGCTGCAAAATTTGCGCCATTGCACAATCCCGGCGCCCTGGCAACAATTAAAGCAGTTAAAGAATTAATTCCAAATGCAAAACTGGCTGCAAGTTTTGATACCGCCTTTCATGGTACTATCCCAAAAATCAATTATACCTACCCAATTAATGCCGAAATTGCTGATAAATATGGAATTAGAAAGTACGGTTTTCACGGGATTTCTCATAAATTTATTACCACACAAGTTGAAAAAATTTATGACTCTGACAAGGTAAATTTTGTCAATATGCATATTGGTAATGGAATTTCACTCTGCGCAATTAAAAATTCACAGTCGTTAGATACTTCAATGGGAATGACACCGCTAGCCGGGGTTGCCATGGGGACTCGAAGCGGTGATATTGATCCATCAATTATACCATATTTGGCAAATGAGGCAAGTTTTTCTTTTAGCGAAATTGATCATTTACTAAATAAAAATTCCGGACTTTTAGGGCTTTCACGGGTATCTTCTGATCTTCGCGATGTAATTTCAGCAAAAAATAGTGGTAATTTAGAGGCAAGTTTTGCCCTTGAAGTTTATGTCCAAAAAATTGTTGATTATCTTGTAAATTATATAAATAAGGTCGGTAAAAACATTAAGGCGCTTGTTTTTACAGGTGGTGTTGGCGAAAATTCAGCTTTTATTCGGTCCCTGGTAATCGAAAAAGTTCAAATACCCGGCTTAAATTTAGTTCTTGACCAAGAAAAAAACTTAAAACCAATCCCAGAATTTGGACCAATTGAGAAAATTTCAGCTCCTGAATCCGATCTTGATATTTTTGTAATTAAAACTAACGAAGAGCTTTTAATTGCCAAAAATGCGATCAGCGTTTGGGAAAATTAAATTTAATTTATTTTATATTATACAACAAAAAATTAGGTTTTTATTAAAAAAAACAAAAACCTAATTTTTTTTAAGTTAGTATATTAATTTATAGTGTTTTTTCATTTTTAACTTAATTTCAAATTAAAGTAAAAAATCTGCGCTAAAATTAATTTAAAAAAAACGATGTAAAACAAAAAAGTTTTTTACATCGTTTTTAAGAATTTAAAACCAAATTGAATTTTTTATAATTTATTTAATTTTCTTCAATTTTGTAACTGCAGAACGCGCAGCTTCTCAAATAATTTCACTATAAGTTGGATGCGGGTGGATTGCCGCTGCAAGTTCATAAACTGTTACTTCACTATCCATTGCGATTACGATCTCTGAAATTAAATCAGTTGCAACCGGGCCGATAATGTGAGCACCAATTATTTCCCCGTATTTTTTATCAATGATTAATTTAGCAAATCCGTACGCGTTTCCAGAAGCAATTGCTTTCCCAATATGAGAAAAACTTGCTTTTCCAATGACAAAATCATGGCCGGCTTGCCTTGCTTGTTCTTCGGTTAAACCAACCACAGCAATTTCTGGATGGGTATAAACGCAAGCAGGTACTGTTTTTTCTTGATATTTTTCAGTTTTACCTAAAATTGCTGCTACTGAAACAACCGCATGTCGATAGGCAACATGTGCTAGCATTGCCTTAGCCGAAAGGTCGCCAATTGCATAAACTCTATCAACATTTGTTCTGCATTGATCATCGACTATAACACTACCACGACTATCAAGTTCAATTCCAACCTCAGCAAGACCTTGAGAATTTGCTTGCCGACCGATACTTACAAGAATTTTTTCACCGGTAATTAACTCAGTTTTACCTTCAAATTCATAGATAATTTGATCATCCTCAAAACGAAGAATGTTGGTATTTGTAATAACTTTAACACCTTTATCAACTAAATTTTTAGTAATTATCTGCGAAATTTCACTATCTAGATTTGCTAATAATCTTGGCAGATTTTGCAAAATTGTTACCTTAATTCCGGCAGCCGAAAAAATTTGGGCGAATTCAACACCAATTACCCCACCACCAATTATTACAATTGAATCAATTTTTTGCTCTAAATTAATGGCTTCTTTTGAGGTAATAATTTTTCCAGATCTATAACCCTTATCAAAACCGGGTAGATTTAATTTTCGATCAACTGAACCAGTTGCTAAAATCACATTTTTTCCACGATAAACTTTACCATCAACACTAATCTCACGTGCCCCGACAAATTCAGCTTTACCAAAAATACTTGTTGCTTTTGCCGATCTTACAATTGCCTTGACACCCCCAACTAATTTATTTACCACCTCGGTTTTTCGTTGGTGCATTTTTTCTCAGGAAATTTTAAGATCAGAATTTCCACTTAGTCCAAAATCACTAAATTGATCAAGATAATCAAAAACCTCGGCGGTTTTCAACATTGCTTTTGTTGGAATACATCCAACATTTAGACAAACTCCACCTCAAAATTCTTTTTCAACAATTAAGGTAGAAAGTCCGGCATTTCCAGCTTCAGCAGCAGCAAGATAACCTCCAGGTCCAGAACCCACAACAATTACATCAAATTCTTTTTCAATCTGACCTTGATAAATTTTACCTGAATTTGTAGGTTTTTCAATTTTGTCTTCAACTTTTTTTGAATCTGAAGCGGCTAAAACTTTTTCTGCTGAAGCAGTTTTTGCTTTTTTTGGTCCAAAATCAAAGCTTAAAAGTGCATCACTAACTTTAACTTCGCCCACAACACTGGCTCCTCCAGCGGGTTTTTCTTCGGCTTCAGGTTTTGCTTCTTCAACTTCAGCTTCAGCTCCTGAGCCATCATCGATATGATAAATTTCTTGACCGACGTGGATTGTATCGCCTTCTGCCATTAAGACTTTTACGATTTTTCCGGTTTTTGGGGAAGGAATATCCGCTGTTATTTTATCAGTTTCAACAGAAAAAAGCGAATCACCTTCATTGACTGTTTCCCCTTCTTTTTTATAAATTTGGGCAACAACACCTTCATGTAGTCCCTCACCGATATCAGCAAATTTAAATTTATACATTATAAGATTCCTAAAATTTCTGGTTTTTCTAATAATTCTTTAACTCTTGCAGCAAAACGACCAATTGTTGCACCATCAATTCAACGATGATCTGCAGCAACTGTTAAATGCATAATTTTTGAAGCAACAATTTGACCATCCTTGACCTCGGCTGAATCAATAATAGCTCCTACTCCAGCAATTGCCAGTTCAGGATAATTTATTACTGGAACACCATAAAGTGAACCAACCGATCCATAATTTGTGATTGTAAATGATCCACCTTGCATTTCGCTTGGTTTAATTTTACGTTCACGGGCAGCTTTGGCAAGACGAACAATTTCTTTTGCAATTTCTACAATTGAAAGCTTTTGAGCATCCTTAATTACTGGAACCATAAGCCCGGCGTCAGTATCGACAGCAAGACCTAAATTTAAAGTATCAGGATAGACAATTTCACTTGTTGCTTCATCATATTTTGCTGCCATAACAGGAAATTCACTAAGAGCAATCAAAATGGCTTTGGCAATAAAAGCAAGAAATGTTAGTTTCACACCTGATGTTTTTAGGACAGGGTCTAAAACTGATTTTCTAAGTTTTCAAAGATCGCTAACGTCAATTTGATTAACGAGGTTGACATAGGCAACTGAATTTCAAGAATTAGTCATCGCTCTTGCAATTGCTTTTCGAATTGGAGCGATTTTCTCGCGTTTTCCTTCTAATTTAGGCGGAATTGACGCGGGAATAGAAGTTTTTTCAGCCTGCTGAGACGATGAAACTTCTACTTTTTCAGCACTAGTTTGTGCTGATTTTAAGGATTTTATGTAATTTTCAACATCGGAAGCTTCAATTTTCCGATGTTGAATTTTAAGATCAGCAAGATCAATATTAGCATGTTTTGCCATCGCTCTTGCTTTTGGGGTTGCTAAAATTTTTGACATATTGTTTTCCCTAGTTATTAAAATATACTATAAATTATAAGGTTTTTCATAATTAGAAATATACATTATAATTATATATTAAAAACGGCCAAACAAAAGGAAATTTTTCATTTAGCATAATTTAATGTTATGGAAAAACTAAAACTCAAAGAACAAAAAATAAAAATCAAAGCTTTCAAAAAAATCCAAAACGGTTAGAATTTAAATTATATCAAAAAAAATAAGAAATTTAAAAAAATTTTTTTGTTTTTTTGTCCTAAAATTCTAAAAGTAAAAAAAGTGCTGTAATTTAAGTGCTTTTTGCGATTTTTAATTAAAAAAGCAGTTTTTAATTTCTTAGTAATTTCTTGGTTCTTTTCGTTTTTTTAAAATTATTAACAAAAATATAATTTTTTTTAATAATTTTAAAAACATAAAAGATTTTTGAAATTTTATTTAAAAATCTTTTATGGGTTTTTCTAAAAAACCGGCATTAATTTTTTGTTTCTAAAGATAATATTTTAAAAAACACTATAAAAACAAAGGTTTTTTATTTTTACCTTGATTTATTAGAATTTTTACATATACTTTCGTTAATAGAAAAAGAAACCCCAATTACAAAAGTAGCTGAAGCAAGGCTTAGGATCATTTTTCCGGCGGGGAAAATATAAAATTATAATTCCACCTTATTTATAATATATAAAAGCAAAAATTGCAATTGGGCTGGCCTTACTACTCTTTCAATTTTTGTTTTAAATATTATAAAACAAAATTTAAAAAAACCAAGAAAAAAAATTTTTTGAAATTTTTTGGTTTTTTTAAAAAAAGTGCTATAATAGCTTTACAGGAAATACAATGCAGACAAATTTTACTTATAAATATAAAGTAAAAAATAACATTATTCGCAAGTTTAATGTTAGATTTTTGCTTTATTTATAATAGTAGTTTTTGTTTTGATATAGTAAATTCACCATTTAAAATTTAAAACTACTATTCAAAATAGTAGTTTTTTTATTTTTTTAGTAAAAAAAAAAAAAAAAAAGGAGAAAAAAGTGGGTAAAATATTTATTGGCTCAGTTTTAAGTATTACTTCATTAGTTAGTTTTTTATCCTGCGGGGTTCAGCCAGCCTGGCAGCGGCAGGAATTTAATATTAATGTTAACAGCGCAACTTCTTCACCTGGGGCTTTTAAAAGTTTTAATAACACTTTCACATCGCCATTGACTAGTTCACAACTTTATTTTAATAATTCATTTTTGATCCAAACAGTTTATGAAAATGAACTAAAAATTGAAAAAAACGGTGTTTTAGCAGCTGATCAAACCAAAAAAGACAAGCGATTTATATATGAACCAAGCCAACCAAGCTATTCCTGAAATGCCCTTGTGAATATTAAAGCAATTTTGGTTACTCAAAATGATGGAACTCAACTAGTTTTTGATAGTGATCAACATGAATTAGGTTATCTAAAACCAGGTCAAAAACCGAAGTCATTAGTAATAAAATTGACTTCAGCAGCAAAAAATTCAATTAATTCCGAATTTTTTGCTGCTTCGCTTGAAAAAGCGAAAAAAGTTCAGTTTTTTCTAAAAGATCAAATAAACTGGGTTACTTGGGATGGAAAACCTTCAGGATATTATCTAAAACCGCGGGATTATTTCTATGGGTTTCGCAGTCAGCGACTTTCGGTTCCAAGTGAGCGCGAAAAATTTGGCGGAAGTCCAGAAATTGACAAGTTAGCACAGGAAAAAATTCCTAATTATGATCCAAAATCAAATTATTTTACTAATACAATTACTAATTTTTATCTCCTTGAACTTTTTGGCCTTGATCCAAAAGATTTAGATGATGAAAATAAATATATTCAGGAATATCAAGGTAGTCTTGAAAAATTTAAAGGCCAAAAAGCACTTACTTTTCAAAAAGGAGCAAATAAAGAAAAGGTTTTTTTCAATGGTTTTATTGATAAAATCGTTCTTTCAGGGATGCTTAGACCAGTTCCTTCCGATTTTATTGATAAAAGAACAAAAGAACTTGCAAAAGAAAAAGATGGAAAATTAGTAGGCCGTTTTGGGGAAACAGGCGATGCTTTAAAATTCGGGGCTTATTGATATGGCCAGGATTTTAAAAAGGATTTACTTTATAATTCACCTTATCTTCCAACAGTTTTTGATCAACATAAACAATCCTGAATGATCAATGAATATTTTCCCCGGACTGGTTGAAAAGAAAGTTTTCCTTATATTTTTAAGAAAATTAATGTTCTTTATTCAAAATATCCATCTGCTTCTGCTTTTGCAGATTCCCAGTTTAATTCTTATCGCGAACAGACAATTAATGCAATCGGTTTTGATAGTCTTAGTGAGTCCCAGAAAAATTTGGTAGCAAATAATCAAGCAAAATTTGGCTGAACACTAAATCGGCAAGAAAGTAAAAACGACCTTCATAAATGGTATTATTCTCTTTTAGTTCCAGGCTCTCTAAGGCAGAAATTTAAGGCCGAAACGGGTGTGAGTTTTGATGAGAAATACTATGGATTCAATGATAATTTTGCTAGATTAAATTTTGGTGTTCCCCTTAAAGAAATCGCTGAGGGTAGTGCTAAAATTATTGAACACTTGATTTCAGGTCCAAGTTTGGAATTCCGCCAGATAATCGCTAATGCTTGAAATTTATATACAACCTCACAAGCAATTACCTCCCAACAACTTGCCTGATATAATTTTATCTCCCCGGATAATAAACTAAATTCAAATCCAAAATCAAAAACACCCCGTGATTTTTACCAAAAAGTAAATACAATTAAATTAGTTGATGCTACAGGTAAAATTTATTATCAAAAAGATCCTAAATCCGAAAGAGAACAAAATTTTGCCAATGTAAAAAACGGCAAAAAACAATTTCAAGCACCAAATTTTGACATTTTAAAAGAAAGAATGAAAAAAATTCTTGATAAATTTTGACAGGATAACAAACTTGGCCCAAATGAAAAAGTTGAATGAACTAGTCATAGTTTATATACTGATACCGGAAGTAAAACAATTGCAGCAATAAATAATGCCGCTGATGCAATCGAAAGTCTCGATCCCCGACTTAAAATCAAGCGAATCTGACCAATTACTGACCTTGCAAGACGCTCAAATTATTTATATACCCGCACGGGCGGGCTTGATTTTGGCGGTTGGAGTTATGACTATAACGGAATCGGAACGGTTTTAGATGGAAAAATTCAAAGAAACGGCATTGGCTATGCAATGCTTTCAGCAATTTATCTAAGAGGCGAAAATTCTGAGATTGCAAAATCTTATCCCCTTATTTATAAATATGCCCTTGCAGCAAAAAATTTTTTTGATAAATTTGCAAAAAAAGGTTGAATACGCAAATTTGAAGAATGAAAAGATGCTACAAATGCCCCTGATTTTGGCGCGCATAATCAACATTTTTCCCCGGATTTAACAAATTATATAATTGGGTCTGTGATCGAAGAAGATGATCCAGAAAATCCAGGAAAAAAAATCAAAGTTTGGAAAAACTTTGTCGAAGAACTTAATGCTAAAAACAAAAATAAAGGTGATTTAATTGATTTTGATTTTCTAGCTGAATCAGCAATTTTTAATTTGACTTTTCAAGAAGAAAATTCTGATGAGGATCTTGTTGAATTAAGTGCCGAACTTACCTCGCTTTTAGGTTTTGGCCTTAGCGATCTTGTCAGCGTTTTTTCTTCTACCCCTTATGCAATTTTACAAAATCCAAACTTGGAAATTCCCAATGCAAACGATACTTATGATGCATTTACACCCCCAGATATGATTGTCATTAAACCTTTAAAAGAAAAATGGGAAAAAAATAATAAAAAAGGAGAAAAATAATGGCGCTGAAATACTTTTTTAAACGGCTTTTACTTGCTTTGATTACATTTTTAGCAATTTATATAATTGTTTTTGTCTTACTTGCTAATTTTTCTCCTGATCCTTTTGGTGATTTAGTTGAAAAAGGATCAAAAGTAGCCGATCAAGGGAAAAAACTTGCTGATTTACGGGCAAAATACCATTTTGATCAATCAACTTTAGCCCGACTTTGATTTTATACAGCAGAAGTTTTTAAAGGAAATTTTGGCCCGATTTATAAAACCGGTGAAGATGGTCAAATTCCTAGTTTGTTTTTTGGCCCTTTACGTTATACAATTTTAGTTTCTCTTCCATCTTTTTTAATTAGTGCTTTTCTAGGAGTTATTCTTGGAACAGTTGCTGCTTATCGCCGCGATCGGATCGAAGATGCAGCAATTAGTGGGATCTCAACTTTTTTTGTAGCAATTCCTTCGTTTGTTTTAGCTCCTTTTGTAGTTTTAATTGCAATTAAAATTGGTCTTCCTTTTGAATTCAAAGACCCTTCAACTTATGGGATCTCAACTGCACTAGCCTCGCTGATTCCGCCGATTTTTGTCTTTTCGATTACCTCAGTTGCAGGTTATGTTTTTCTTGTTCGAAATCAGGTAATTACCGTTTTATCTTCTGAATATATTTTAATTGCCAAAGCAAAAGGGCTATCAAAAATGGACATATTTTTTAAATATGTCCTTAAAAATGCAGCAATTCCACTTGTAAGATCGCTAATTTTTTCTTATATAATTCTCCTTTCGGGATCAATTGTTTTAGAACAATTTTTTAGAATTCCGGGGTCTTCAAGTATTTTAGTAAGCGCGGCTTTTGATGGCGAGGTTAATATTTCGATGTTTTCAATTATTTTCTTTACCTCGCTTTCTTTAATCGTTGATATCATCGGCGATCTTGTCTATCTTTTCATGGATCCACGAATTAGTTTTGGGAATAAATCACCAATAAGTCTATGAGAAAAAATTAAAAATTGGAAAATCAGAAATTATCCAAGAAAGGAGAAAAATAATGCCTAGTTCAAAAGAATTTAGCCAGCGCTATAATCTAACAAAAGAGCAAATTAGTCTTTTAAAACCTGCAAGTTTTTCTGAGAAAAACTATATTTCAACCGGAAGAATACTTGAGTTTTGAAAAGATGCAATTCTAAAATTTTTTCGCTCTAAAATTTCGCTGATTTCAACAATTTTATTTTTATCGCTTTTAATTATTGCAATTTTTTCAGTAATTTTAAGTCCTTATAGTTCAACAAAACCGATTTCACAAGCCGATCCTGTCCTTGTAAATGAGCAACTTCCAAGTGGCTGAGGTCTTATAAAAACAACGGTATCCACGGATATTTTAGAAAAAATTAGGTCAATTGAACTTGAAAATAAAATTCAACTTATTAAAGGAGATACAATTGAATTATTCCCAAATCGCTGGCAGATTCAAATAAATCCTTATCAGGTAATGTCAATTTTAGAAAATGGGAAAAAATTTGTCTCAATTATTGGAACCGATCAATATGGTAGGGATATTTGACTAAGAACTTGACAAGGAACTTTAAATGCTCTAGGAATTGCAATTATAATTGCTCTAATCCAATTTTTAATTGGAATTATTTTAGGTACCTACCTTGGATTTCATATTGGCACCTGAATTGATAATGTGATTTTAAGAATTATTGATATTTTTGGATCAATTCCTTGAATTATTTTATTTATTATTTTTATTGCAATTTTTGGTCCTAATACTCTCACTTTGATTCTACTTTTATCACTTACAGGTTGAACTAGACCGGCTTATCAGGCAAGATTATATACAATAATGGTCAAAGATGAAGAATATGTCTATGCTGCTAAAGTAATTGGGGCTTCAAAATTACGTCAGATTTACTATCATATTCTCCCTAATATTTTCGGGAAATTATTATCTGTTTTTATTGCAAGTATTTTTGCTTCAATTACAACAGTTGCCGCGCTTGCTTTTTTAGGATTTATTAAAGAAGGACCTGATTCAAGTCCTAATTTAGGTCTTATTATTAATTCATCAGTTTCACTTGCTAATAAAAATCCAATGGCACTTTTATTACCTTCAATAATTTTAGTAATTCTTGCAGTTACTTCTCGATTTATTGCAAATGGAATCCATGATGTCCTTGATCCAAGAATTGGGGGAAGAAAATAATGGAAAATCAGCAAAAAAAGCGGATTTTAGAAGTAAAAAATCTCCGAATTAGTTTTAAAACTGGAAAAAAAGAATATCTTGAAGTAATCAGAGGGATCGATTTAAGTCTTTATCAGGGTCAAATTATTGCCTTTGTTGGCGAATCTGGTTCTGGAAAATCAGTAAGTGCAAAAGCACTTTTAGGAATTAATAATTTTGCTAAAACCAGCGCAGATAAAATCGAAATTGATGGAATTGATGTAACTAATTTTCAAAAAGATAAGCAATGAAGACAAATTAGAGGACATAAAATTGGCTATATTCCCCAGGATCCACTTGTTGCACTAAATCCGACAAGAACAATTGGTAAACAACTTTTAGATGCGCTAAAAAATGATAGCCGTTTTAAAAATATTCAAGAAAAGAAAGACTTTTTGATTAAATTACTTGAATCTTTTGGACTTGAAAATGCTACTAAACGTTTTAATTCTTATCCTCATACTTTATCAGGAGGGATGAAACAGCGAATCGTAATTGCAATGACAATTGCTCAGCAACCTTCAATTATTATTGCCGATGAGCCGACAACAGCACTTGATCCAACTGTTCAGTCCTCAGTTCTAGCCTTACTTAATGAGATCAGGGAAAAATATAAAATTGCAATTATTTTTATTTCCCATAATATTTCAATAGTTGCAAAATTTTGTGATTATATTTATATAATGTATGCCGGAAAAGTTGTTGAAAAAGGAACCCGCCAAGATATTTTCACAGATCCAAGACATCCTTATACATGAGCGCTAATTTCGGCGATTCCTGAAGGGACTAACAAAGAAAATCAACTATATACAATTACAGGTTCTCCCCCTGATCTAAAAAATTTAGGAGCCGGCGATCCTTTTGCTCCACGAAATGAATATGCTTTAGCACTTGATTTTGAAAAAGAACCTCCACTAATTCCAATTTCTGAGACTCATGAAGCTGCAACTTGATTGCTCCATCCTAAAGCTCCAAAAGTTGAACTAAATCAAGAACTAAAAACAAGAATAAAATTATTTAAAGAAGTGTTATAATGGAAATTGCTCTTGAAACAAAAAAATTAGAAAAATATTTTACAAACAAATTTGGGACTATTAAAGCCGTTGATGGAATTGATATTGAGCTAAAAAAAGGCCAAGTTTTAGCACTAATTGGCGAATCCGGTTCAGGAAAAACCTCGATTGGTCGTTGTCTTGTTCGCCTTTATGAAAATTTTGGGGGTCAGGTTCAACTTTTAAATCAAGTAATTTCTGGAAAAAAACTATCAAAAAAACAGAATCTTTTCTTAAGAAAAAATATGCAGATGATCTTTCAAGATCCATTTTCTTCACTAAATAAACAGAAAAATGTTTATTCCATTCTAAAAGAAACTTTGGTAATTAACGGAATAATTAAGTCAAAAATGGATGATATTTTCCTTGACTGATCAGATCTAATTTTCCATTTTGCCAAAACTTTAGAACAAAAATATCTTGAAATTGAACTTGAAATGCTCGAAAAACGTAACTTTGAATTTCAAGATTTCATTAATTTCTGGCAATCTCGGATTGAAAAAATAGAAGAAAATTTAGCGCAAATTTCTACCGATAAAATCACAGAGGCAAAAATCAACGAATTTTTTAATTCTTATTTGCTTTATTTTGAAAAATTACAAAAATTATTTAGCTCATCATATAATCTTGGCTATGAAAATGTGGCCAAATTATATGATTATTTCTATGAAGTCCAAAAAATTTACCGACAAAAACAGCAAGCAAAAGTCGAATTTGACTACCGCAGTGCTAAAAAAGATTATGAAGACCAGCTAAAAAAAATAAAGCAAGAAAAAGCTTTTTTCATTAAAACATTAAATGTAAAAGCGCTTAATTTAAAAAAAGAGGCCCAACTCGAGATTGACAAATTCACCGCTCAAAACAATTTGTTGACTTCCTATATTGACGAATTTAATTATGAATATAAAATTGCAAATAACAAAGCGCTAGTAACAACAGATCTAAAAAATTATTCATTTTTTAAAAAACAAGCAATAATCAATAAGGAAATTGCCAAATTTCTTGATAGGAGAAATATTTTGTTACTTGAAAAAAACCTTTTTTCCTTTCTTAATATTTCTGAGATTGAAAAATTATTTGAAATTATGAATAATTTCAAAAAAAGTCAAATTGAAAAGTATAAAAATTTGACTTTCGATAAAAAAGATGAAAAAAATTATACAAATACAAAATTATTTAGTCAATTAATCCGTACCGAAATTATCATTTTGGATATTCAAGGTTTAAAAGAAATTGCCCAAAATCGTAAAAAAACTTATCAAGAAAAAGTAAATTTTCAAACAAAATTTCTCCAATTTAAAAATAAATATTCATATAATAAAAAAAGAAGTAGTCCGCAAGCCGAAAATCTAGAAAAACTCAATGAATTAAAAGAAAAACTGGCCCAAAAAGAAGCAATTTATGAAGAAGAAAAAGACCTTTTTATTAGAAAATATACCTCTTGGAAAACAAAACAAGAGCAAAAAATCAATGTTGAAAAGCTAAATTATACTAATTTCATTGAAAAAATCCAGTCATATGAGCAAAGAATTAAACTAGTTCATCGAGTTTTTGGTTCAAAACTAGCTCACAAACACGATTTTCGTGAGTTAATTGCTAATTTAAAAAGTCGTTTTCTTGAAAAAACGGCAATAATTAAATCGCTTGGTTTTGAGCAGCAGAATTTAAATCGGATTTATAAAAATATCCAACTTTTCTATGGAATGAAAACCAAACCATTTTTCTTTCTTAAAAAATCAATTCGCAAATTTGTTTTAAGCGAATTGATTTATGAAGCACTTGAAAGCGTCAATCTTTTAAGATCATATGCCTATCGTTATCCCCATGAATTTTCCGGTGGTCAAAGACAGAGAATCGCAATTGCTCGAGCCTTAATTGTTGAACCAAAAGTTATAATTGCCGATGAACCAGTGGCTTCACTTGATATTTCAATTCAGGCCCAAATTATTAATTTGCTAAAAAAATTAGTAAAAGAAAAAAATCTTTCTCTAATTTTTATCGCCCATGATTTATCAGTTGTTGAATATATTGCCGATGAAGTTTTAATAATGCATGCTGGAAAAATTGTCGAAAAAGGAAAAACTTCGGCAATTTTTGCAAACCCAGTCCATCCTTATACAATTAATTTGTTAAATTCAGTACCAAAAATTTCAAATGCTCATATTCCTTTTACCCCAATTTTATTTAATAATCAATATTTAGAGGAACAAAAATATCCAAATGTGATCGAGGAATTCGCGATTTCTGAGGATCATTTTGTCTATGGGACAAAAAAACAACTAAAATCCTGACAATTACAAAGCTAAAGTGGTTTGTGAGCTGTGATTTTGAAAAAAATTTTTAAAAAATTACAGCTCTAACTAAGTTTAGAACATTTTTTTTGGTAATATTTTAATTTAAAATCTTAAATCTTAATTTTTTTTAATTAAAAATTATTTTTTAATAATTAAGTTTGATACTAATTTATGAAAAAAATTTTAAAAATTTTGCTTTTGTTTTAAAAAACTAAAAATTTTGTTAGAATTTCCTTACTACGCAAAAAAATATAAAAAAGGAAACTCAATAACTGTGAATTTTAAGAATTTTAAGCATGATTTTATAAAGCACATATCAAGTGAAAGTTATGCCAAAATATTAACAATTTATTCAGAAATTAATTTTTTAACATACAAGTGAATGCGCGATAACAATGTAAAAATAGTAAATTGTCCAATAACAACACAAAGTATTTCAAGTCCTATGGGGCTCGGAAGTGATTCACTACCTTATAAAGTTATTTCGAAAAATAATCCGAATTTTGAGTTTTATTTAGCAGACAGCATGCAATTTCATTTGGAATTATTTTTAAGAACAAAAAATGTTGAATCAGTCGGATATATTGCCCCAACATTTCGTGGCGAAAATGTTGATGAAAGACATTTACATCAATTTAATCATTTTGAGATTGAAACAAAAAAACCATTAGTTGAAACAAAAAAAATGATTATAAATTATCTAAAATATTTAGTTAAAAATTTAGTTAAAACACATTCCGCTGAACTAAATTATTTTAATGAAAATAATGTACCAAGACTTTTGAAGTGACTAAACTTTGATCAATATAATTTATTATTTACAAATGCTATAAAAATATTAGATGAAAAATTTAAAGAAGGCATCGATCGAACCGAACTACTTTTAAATATAAATTCAAAAGGTGAAAAATTTTTAATTAATTATTTTTCTGATAAAATTTTATGGTTAGATAATTTTCCAGAAATTAATGTACCTTTTTATCAAAAAAGTAAAGATGGTTTTGCGATTAATTCAGATTTATTAATGGGAATCGGAGAAATAGTTGGAAGTGGTGAAAGGTGTTTTGATTATAATGAAACATTAAAATCCCTTTTAAACCACAAAAATAACCCACAAAATTATAAATGATATTTAGAAATGAAAGAAAAAACTCCGATGATTACTTCTGGATTTGGTTTAGGAATGGAAAGATTGATGCTATTTTTAATTGGAAAAAATGATATACGCGAAGTTCAACTAATCCCGAGAGAAACTGACAAGGAAATTCTCCCCTAAAATGACAGAAACGATCAAAATAATTGCTGCATATTTGCAGGAATTTAACAAAAAAGAAGGTCTAAATTTAAGAATTTTCCTCAAAGGAAGTTATATTCACTGGTCTAAAAAGTTAATCGAGCGCGTTCCAAATGATTTAGACTTTGGTTTTTTGAATGGGCCTTTAATTTGAAGGCAAAAATTTATCACTTTTTTACTAGCAGAAAAATTTGCTGTTCCCATTCGAGTTGATGAAAATTTAAAAATTCTAAAAATTAACAACATAAATGTTGAATTTATTTTACTAGAAACAATTCCAGAAGAATTTTTAGAAAAAACAGAGTGGGAGAATATTTGAAAAACATCGGTAGAATCGGCATTTTTTAAAAAAATTCTAATGATGACTTATGTCCTAGATGATGTCTATCCTCATAATAGCCATCAAAAAATGACTTCAATAATAGCCGATTTGGTGATGTTTTGAAATAAATTTAGAAATAAAAATTTATTAGAATATTCCCTCCATAAAAAAGAATTTTTGGTAAGTAGCTGAAATTCTTTTTTTATTTATTTATATTATAACTATGATCGAATGCTCGAAATTCACTTTGATGTTAAAAAATTAGATAAGTATTTAACCAATGTTTTGCCAGATCTAAAAGATTTTATCTACGGATTTTTTGACTATATCAAAAATACAAAAAGTATTTATGATCTTGCAATGTTTTTTGATAAAATCCAAAAAAACATTGCAAAAATAAACAAATCACTGACAGATTTTCTAAATTTTCCCTCCTTGACGGGTTTTGAAGAACCTTTTATCAAAAAAATTCTTATAGGAAAAATCACTAAATCCACAAAAGGTGGAACTTTTTCACTTAATAACCCCAAAAAAAATACCTTATTTATTGCACATACTGACGAAGTTGGCGGAATTGTTATAAACGGAGAAGTTTTTAATCAGGGAAGCCCTTATTGAGAAAGTGGAATTTTTGAGGTTTTTGATAAAAATGGTGAAAAAACCGGGCAAATTTTCTGCCAAAAAATGGATAATTTAATTTTTTCTGATGAAAAACAACGAAAAATTAACCGCCCAAATTTACTTTGTGATAAAATTAATCACAAAGAAATTTACCAAATTCTGCCAAAAAATAAATTGAAGGTGGCAAAATTTGTAATTTGGGCCCGAAATCACGATAATAAAATTTCCAATTTAGTACTAAAAACACTTGTTGATTTTATCTCAGATGCAAATATCGTTTTAACAACAAAAGAAGAAATTCAACTTCAGGGCACAAAGGACAAGGAGCTAATTCAAGAAGTTGAAAATTACAAATTTTTGATTAATTTAGATGTTAGCGAAGATGAAAATTGGGATGTTGAGGGGGTAAAAATAAGAGTTGCCGATCCTTTTATGGCTTATAATTCCGATATTTATGAAAAAGTAAAAAATCTTTTTGATGAAAACGGGCTTGAATTTAGACCCTTTTTTGGATCAGGTTCTACTGATATTACCAATTTTCAGAATCAAAATTCAATTACCCTATCAATTCCGGCTTCAAAAATTCATAGCAATAATTCAAAAATTTTATTAAAAAATTTTTTCTATTTATTATGAATTTGCAAGGAAATTAATGACAAATTTCATTAAAAACGCCTGTAAATATACAAGTTCATTAAATTTTTCCTTGGTTGGCTCGGAAGCTTTTAAATTTTCATCCTCGCTTTATATTTATAAAATTACTGGAGATTTTTGACTAGTAACAATTTTGTATCTTTTAATTCAACTACCAAGTTTAATAGTTTATTTATTTAGTACAAAAATTGTAAAACGCTGAGAAAATGATAAGTTAATTCTTCTAATTTCTGATCTTTTTAGTGCGCTTGTCCTTGGAATTTTACTTATTATTTTTTTCTTTGGTTTAGATATTAAAACTTATCAGTTTTCAATAATTTTGATTTTTTTTAACACTTTATTAGGTTTTATTCACTCTTTTCGTTTTATTTATCTAAAAAATATTGTCTATTTTTTAGCCCAAAATCAGAAACAAATGGTAAATATTAATATTTTGTCTACTTTTGCAACTAGTATGGGATTTTTGCTTTCGGCTATTTTTGGACTTTTTTTATATACAAAGTTAGAATTTTACTGAATGATAATTTTTAATTTATTTACTTATTTAGTTTCAGGATTTTTATATTATTCTTTAAAACTAAATTCCCAAAAAATCGAATTTAGTATGTTAGATGAAAAACCTAAAAAAGTAATTCATAATTACCCAAAAATCAATTTTTATAAGTGGTTGTTTATTTTTTCAGGATCACTTGTAATTTCAATAATTATGATTCCGAAATTATCAGGATTTGCGCAATTTTTTAAATACATTAATTCAGGAATAAATTTAGATCAAAAAAATTTAATTTATTATGATTTTCAAATTTGAGGACCTTATTTGAATATCGCTTTTTCTTTTGCCGCTGTTATTGGAACTCTTATAAATTTTTGACTTTCAAATAAAAAAGGTAAGATTTTTAATATTAATTTTCTAATTTTTCCTTTAATTTTAGTCCATCTTATTTGACTTATAATCCCTAAAAGCGCCAATATGCATTTCCAATTTTATAGTTATATTATAATTATTATATTTGTTCAAGTTTTATTTTCATTATTTTTGCCTTCTTTTTATAGTTTAAGTTATAATTTATTTACAAAAGAGAAATTCCATTTCCAAAATGGAATTCAACTAGCAGCAAGAATTATTTTTTCTAGCATTTTTTCAATTATTACAACCGCTATTACGCTAGTTAGTTCATATTTTTTTTCTTATCTGGTTTTTGTAATTGTGTTATCAGTTTTGTTGCTTATAAACTCTTATTCACTTTTTCGGATTGCTGGCGGATTCAAAAAATATTAAGAAAAAAGTTTAAAAAATTTAAAAAAAAAGGAAAAAATAAGGAAAAATAGATTGTTTTTCATATTTTTGGTTAAAAAAACAACTAATTTGGATTAGTTTTTTTGGATAAATTTTTTAGTTCAATAGCTAAAAAATTTAGGTAACGACTTACTAAAAAACGAAAAAATTAAAAACTTTTTGAATATAAATTTTAAAAAATAATTTATAATTTAAATAGAATTCCAAATTCGAAAAAATAATTAAAATAAAAATAAAAAAATTTTAAATCTTTTTGGTATAATTTTAACATTATGAAGAAACAAATTCGCAACAAAGCAATAATCGTTCTAGCAGGTCTTAGTTTTATTGGGATAACCGCGGGAGTGGGTCTGGCTGTTCAAAATTCAGCGCTTAGATCCTCTTATCTTAATCAATTTAAAAATGATAAATCTGCAACTGAATTATTGTCACCAATAAATGATACTGAATTATCCAAGATAATCAGTAATTTTAGCTTAAAAGAAAACTGAAGTAAAATATCAGCTGGTCAAGCTTTTGAACTCCATAAAAATCCTTTATATGCCTTTAAATTAACAGATGCAATCGATTTTTCCAAAATCGATAAGAAATTCGCGCATCTATTTTTTAATGTTCAGGTTAATGATAATACTAAAGTTGAAGGTAATTCAATTAGAAATTTAACTGTTTTTGTTTTTGATGCAATTACAAAAAAAGAAGTAGCTACTCGAGCTTTTCATACAAGTCTTAGTGGGTTTTCAAGTGTTGCAAAAGAGGATTTTATCGAAAATTTCGTTGCTGAATCTTCAACTTACGAACTTGATAAAGATCAATTAAAGAAAAATTTTGCTACCGAAATAGTTCTACCTTCAGCTTTTTCTATTAAATTCCAAGATGTTTTACTAACTCATCTAAGAAAAACTTCCCCAGAAAGTTTTCAAGAAACAAAAACTATCCAAGTTAGAGCACTAACTAATTCAATTACTGAGTTTCAACAACAACAACAACAAGAGGGCGGATCTGGAGGATCTGGGGGATCCAGTGGTGGAAGTTCCTCAGGTTCAACAGATCAAACCGCGCAAACAAGTCAAAGCTCAGAAAAGGAATCTAAGTCCGAAAAGGAAAAAGGAAAAGATCAGCAAAGCACTCAAGGCTCAGAACAAAAACAAGATCAAAAGCAAGAGAAGCCTAAAGAAGCAGAAAAACCAGCTCAAGAAAAGTCAGCTCAAGAAAAGCCAGCTCAAGAAAAACCAGCTGAGGCACCAAAAGTTGCAGCCCCAGTTATTGAGCCTGTGAAAAAATTAGTATTTGAAAATGAAAAATTAAATCAAGCATTACTTGAGACACTAAAAGATTTTGGTGGCCTTAAATTACTAGCGGCTTCCGGACTTCAAGGCTTATTACCAAATGAATATACTTTATTACCAGTTTCTTCTGATAAATCATTAATAAAACTTGATATAGATGACCAGGCAGGAACAGCATCAATTCATCTTAAATTATTAGATAAAAATAGGAAGGAAAAAAATCTAATCCTGCCAATAAACGGGCTTGCTTCAATTGGCGAGATCAAAGATAAAGTATTTAGCCAGATATTTAGAAACCAGAATGCTTATTTAACTATAAGACCTCAGATTAATGAATATCTAAGAAAAAATCCGCGAAAAAAAATTCAGGAAGTAATTTGAAGTTTTTCAAGGGAAAAATTTGATCAACTTCGTGGGCAAAATGAAGTAGAAAAATTCTTAGAGGAACTTTATAAACCAAGCCAGACAAGCCAAAGCCCTCAGAAAAGTAAAAGTTCTGATTCTGGCAAAAACAATGTAGCAACAATTCAAGCTTCACCAGAGACACCACCAAAAACACCAGCACCAACAACAAATTCTAATACCGAGCAAGGTTCTACTTCAACAAATAATCAATCTTCTAATGGGGCCCAACAAATGGCAAGTCCTCAAACTGAATCCTCACATAGTACTGCGAAGACCTCAGAGGCAAGTAATTCTTCTAATGAATCTAGTTCGGAGACAAAGGCGACCCAAGAGCAAGCAAACCCGGAGACAAACCCAAAGACAAAATCCCAGGCAAAACCAGAAGCAAAACCTGAGGAAAAACCAATTAATTTAGAGGATCAAGCAAAAACAGAGCTAAAAGAAATTCTAAAAATTCATGGTTGAAATTATAGAACACTTTTAAAAGATCAAAACCAAAAAGTAATTCTTCCTGATAATATTAATTTTTGGTTTGATCTTAGAAATAAAAGATCATCTTATGAAAATTATAAATTAGAGTTTGATCTTGCTAAAAAAACAGGTCAGATTCAAGCAGGTGATGTAATTGATGCAAATAAAATCCGCCTTAATTTAAAAATTAGTCCTTTAGCTAATCTTAAATTAGAAGTAGATTCAAAAAATAAACAATATATCGACGCCGGAGAGATAGGCGACTATGTTGAATTTGACAAACAAGGTAAAAAACTAGTCGAGCAAGGGAAATCTTTAGATCTTAAAGTTGGAGCTGCAGCTGCAAATTCAATATTTAGTTCAGAAATTCGTTATTCAGCTTATGAATTAAAGGGTTGAACTTATCCAATTGATATTGATATTAAAGGTAATCCAATTCAACAAGAACTTGAAAAATTAGTTGGTAATTTCCACAGAGTTGGAATTAATAAAAATAATCAATACCAAATTTATTCAACAGACATTGACAAGATTTTTGCTCAAGCTAAACTTGATAAATATTTTGAGCTAAGTCAAGAAGAAAAACAGGCCTCAAAAAAATATCTTCAAGAAAAACTTAATCCAATTAGTGAAATAACCATTGTAAAACTCCCGCCAAAAGAAGAAGTTCTTCCCCCACTAGAAGAAGAGAAAAAACCAGAGCAGGACGAAAAACCACAGGAAAAACAAGAAGATAAACAAAACCAAAAACCACAGGAAAAACAAGAAGATAAACAAAACCAAAAACAACAAGAAAAACAAGAAGATAAAAAAGAACAAGACCAACAAAAACATTCTCAAAGCCCTGAGCAAAAAACTGAAACTCAAACTCAAAACCAAGAAAAAGATAAACAAACTAGCTCAGAAACTAGTCCTTCAAATACTAATGAGTCTTCAGGGACACAAAATACTGCTCAAAATTCCCAGACAAATCAGGCAAATTCTGGACAAGGTCAAAGCCAACAAGCAGCATCATCTTCAGCTTCATACCAAACTCATAAAATAACAACTTTTCAAGATGATCAAAAAGATCAAACCAATGAACAAACAGAAAAAGAAATTGAACCTGAAAAATTAGCCTTTGGTGATTATCTTGTTAAATATCTTGATATTTTTGAAACTTTTAAAGTTGGCCCAGATCAGAAATTATCACTTAGTAGATGATATAATACGCCCCAAAGAACATATAATGTTATATTCCGGGTACTTGATAAGGAAAATATTCAAGTAGCTGCATCCCTTTTCCAATTACATGGTATATCAGCAACTAATATTGCCCTTGAAAAATCACTTCGTTATGCTCCTGATATTTTCCTTGATGGAACTTCCGGTCTTGAATATAAACAAGATACAGGGGACAAGCCATATCTTCAAGGAAGGCAATTTGTTTCGGCAATTAATTCAATTAATAATACTAAATCTTCCTATCGGGTACATAAACTTTTTGATAATCTACCTTTATCAGAAGAATCAAGTCAGGGTCTAAGACTTAAATCTTCACTTGTGTATGACTATCAAAAAAATGATCCTTATACTTTCCAAGCATCCAAAGAAGCTCTAAGAAAAACTGCACTTACTAAAGGAGTTTTATATTTAGCATTTAAACCTGAACAAATTTTAGGAATAAAAGGATCAAAGACAGCTCCAGGAAGAAACTATAAACTTTTATCAACAACCAATGTTCATTTTAAATCTTTATATGGACTCTCTAATCTTGAACTAGTAAAAACCAAATACCAAGAAAACCTTAAATTAGTCTGAAAACTAATCGGGGCAAAACCAGTTAATGATGATAAGATCTTACCTCCACAAGTAGCCGATCTTCCTAGACATAAATCAACTGAGATTATTCTTTTAGAAGATTCAAAACCAGGTGCATCTTCATCGCCTCAAACTAAAGAAAATAGCCAAAATAAAGAAGCTGAGACCTTCAATTTAGATATTAGACAAACTAAACCAAATCAGATCGAACCACTTGAACATTATCTTGGTCAAACTTGATTAATGGAAATAAGAATTGATGATGAAAGTGCAACAATTACGATAATTCCTGAACAACAAGAAAGAGAAGATAGCAAACTAAAAGTTTGAAAATCCGAAATTAAGATCAAAGATAAAAATAAATACCAAAACCAGGATACAAACTGAGAAACCGAGCTAGCTTCTGTTTTAGGTAGAGGATTTGACTATGGACAGATCGGTGATACAACCCCACAAGCTTCTAATCCCCAAGACCGAGTGGGTATGACCTTTAAAGGGTTTGCGGTATTTAAAGGCGATAAACTCTTAAATGATAAAGCAAGACTAAATGTGCGCAAAGCCTTTATGGATCAATATTTTAAGAATTATTCTTAGAAAATTTTAAGGAAAATTTAGTTTAAAAAAAATTTAGTAAAAATTAGATAAAAATTTTTAAATTTATATTATAATTTATACAAAGAGACAAAAAGGAAAAATTTTAGAAAAACCCGGAGGTTTTTTATGAAAAACAAAAAATCAACATTACTATTAGCCACAGCGGCGGCAATTATTGGTTCAACTGTTTTTGGGACAGTTGTTGGCTTGGCTTCAAAAGTTAAATATCGGGGTGTAAATCCAACTCAAGGAGTAATATCTCAATTAGGACTGATTGATTCTGTTGCATTTAAACCTTCGATTGCAAATTTTACAAGCGATTATCAAAGTGTTAAAAAAGCACTTTTAAATTGGAAAACCTTTGATCCAAAAAGTTCAGAATTTACTGATTTTGTCTCAAAATTTGACTTTTTGACTAATAATGGGAGAACCGTTTTGGAGATCCCGAAAAAATATCAGGTGGTTATCTCGGAATTTAGCCCCGAGGATGATAAAGAACGTTTTCGTCTTGGATTTCATCTAAAAGAAAAACTTGAAGATGGAAATATAGCTCAATCAGCAACTAAATTTATTTATCTTTTACCACTTGATATGCCCAAAGCGGCCCTGGGTCAATATTCTTATATCGTTGATAAAAATTTTAATAATTTAATTATCCATCCTTTATCTAATTTTTCTGCTCAATCAATAAAGCCGCTTGCACTGACCCGTTCAAGTGATTTTATAGCAAAACTTAATCAGTTTAAAAATCAGGACGAACTTTGAGTTTATCTTGAAAAATTCTTTGATCTTGAAGCTCTAAAAGCAAATATTCGTTTGCAGACAGCCGATTTTAGTTTTGAAAAAGGCAATTTAGTTGATCCTTTTGTTTATTCTTTTATTAGAAATCCGCAAAATGGAAAAGAATGAGCTAGTGATCTTAATCAAGATCAAAAAACCGTCAGACTTTATCTTCGAACCGAATTTAGTCCTCAGGCTAAAACCATTTTAAAAGACTATAAATACAAAGATGAGACTTTCTTAAGTAGTATCGATTTAAAAGCAAGTAATGGAACTAGTTTATTTGCTAATGAAAATGATCTAAAAGATCAATTAGATGTTGATCTTTTAGATGTCTCTGATTATTTTGGAGGCCAATCAGAGACAATTACTAGTAATTCCCAAGTTAAACCTGTCCCTGCTAGTGAGAGATCTTTAAAAGATCGGGTTAAATTTAAAAAAGATCAGCAAAAACCAAGAATTGAGAAATTTAGTTTATATGAATATGATGCTCTAAGTTTTTATTCCCAACTTCAGGAATTAGTTTCTAAACCTAATTCAATTAAAGATTTAGTTAATGCAACTTTAGCTCGTAATCTTCGGTTTTCATTAGGAAAATATAATTTTCTTTTTGATGATTTAGCCAGTCATCTTGATTATACTTTTTTAGTTTCAAAAGCAAAAATTAAACAAAGTTCAATTACAAAAAAATTATTCATTGAATTACCAATCAAAATTAGTCTTAAATCTTCAATTTTAGGTGATCAAGAACCTAATATTAAAACTTTATTCGAAAAAGAAGTAACTTTTAAATTAGATAACTTCCGTGATGTTGAAATCGAAAAAGCTTTTGGACTTTTATATCCAGGTGTTAATGAAGAACTTGAACAAGCCCGAAGAGAGCAAAGAGCAAGTTTGGAAAAAGAAAAAGCGAAAAAGGGTCTTAAAGAATTTAGCCAGCAAAAAGATGAGAATTTAAAAGCAATAAATAATCAAGATGGTCTTGAAGAAGATGATAATATTACTGAAAGACTTCCTGAGAATTCCCCGATTCAATATCAGCAAGAAAAGGCCGGTTTAGGTTCAAGTCCGGATAAACCTTATATGATAAAGGATGTCCAAAATCAACGTTATTATCTAGCAAAATCACAAATTCAAGAACTAATTAAGGCCAAAGATTATACCAAATTAGCCAAACTTTTATCCAATAGACATACTTATAATATTTCTTTAAGATTAAAAGAACAACTTTTTGAAGTAAATCCAAGAATTCCAAGCTCTAGAGATATAGAAAATGCAAAATTTGTTCTAGATAAAACCGAAAAAAATAAATACTGGCAGATTTATTCAAGTGCTTCTCCTGCTTTCCAAAATAAATGATCACTTTTTGGATATTACCGTTATTTATTAGGTCTTGATCCAAAACAAACAATCCACGAATTAGTAAAATTAGGACAAAAAGCGGGTCTTCAATTTGAAGGATATGAAAATCTTCCTTCTGATTTCAATCTTGAAGATCTTAAGAATATTAGGATTAAAACACCTTTATTTAGTCAAAAAGATAATTTCAAATTATCTTTACTTGATTTTAATAATTATTATGATGGTGAAATTAAAGCCCCAGAATTTGGTCTTCCTTTATTTTTACCAAAAGAATTAAGAAAAAATAGTTCAAATATTGGTAGTTCTCAAAACTCTAATAGCCCTTGAGAACAAGAAATTATTAGCCAATTTAAAGATCAAAATCTATCTAATCAGGATCAGTTAGCCCAGTTTAGTACTAAAATCTGGGAAAAAATCATTGGTGATGAAAACGAATTTGATCAAAATAACAGGCTTCAGTATAAACTTTTAAAAGATCTTCAAGAATCTTGAATTAACAAAACTCGCGATAATCTTTATTGGACTTATCTAGGTGATAAACTTAAAGTTAAACCAAAAAATAATTTAGATGCTAAATTTAGACAAATTTCCAATTTACAAGAGCTTTTAACTGCTTTTTATACCTCAGCTGCTCTTTCTAATAACTGAAATTATTATCAAGATTCAGGGGCAAAGTCAACTATTATTTTTGAAGAAATAGCTGAGCTAGATCCAAAAGTAAAAGAAAAAGTAGGAGCTGATGTTTATCAATTAAAATTCCATTATGCAATCGGTTTTGATGATAATGCTGGCAAGTTTAATCAAGAAGTAATTCGTTCTTCAAGTAGAACAATTTATCTTAAAACCTCAGGGAAATCCAAATTAGAAGCAGATACAATTGATCAACTTAATCAAGCAGTTGAAAATGCACCTTTAGGTCTTCAAAGTTTTTATCTTGATACTGAAAGATTTGGGGTTTTCCAAAAATTAGCAACTTCCTTAGCAGTTCAACATAAACAAAAAGAAAAACCACTACCTAAAAAACTAAATAATGATGGCTATACTTTAATTCATGATAAACTTAAAAAACCAGTAATTCCCCAAATTAGTTCAAGTCCCGAAAAAGATTGATTTGAAGGTAAATTAAATCAAAACGGGCAAAGCCAAAATGTAAATGTCTCAACTTTTGGTTCAATAATCGAGTCCCCTTATTTTAGTACTAATTTCCAAGAAGAAGCTGATTTAGACCAAGAAGGACAAGATGATTCAAAACAAGGAAATAAGAGCCTAGATAATCAAGAAGCAGGTCTTTTAAAACAAAAACTGGCAATTTTATTAGGGAATCAATTTATCCAATATTATCAACAAAATGATAAAGAAATTGAATTCGAGATTATCAATGTTGAGAAAGTTTCAGAGCTTAGTTTCCGCGTTGAATTTAAATTAGCAAAAACTCTTGAAGACAACGGAAAAACTATTCGAGTTTTATCAGATGAGACAATGTCATTAATTGTTAATACTACAATTGAAAAAGCACCAGAAATGAGTGCTGCTCCCGAAGTATTCGATACTAAATGGGTTGAGCAATATGATCCAAGAACCCCGCTTGCGGCTAAGACAAAGTTTGTCTTAAAATTCAAAGATCAAATACCAGTTGATGCCAGCGGAAATATTTCTGATAAATGACTAGCAAGTATTCCTTTGGTGATTCACCAGCAAATGTTGCGTCTTAGCCCGGTAGTTAAAACAATAAGAGAGCTTGGTCTAAAAACTGAACAACAACAACAACAACAACAACAACAACAAAAGAAAGCTGTTAGAAAAGAAGAAGAACTGGAAACCTATAATCCAAAAGACGAGTTTAATATTCTTAATCCTTTAACAAAAGCTCACCGTCTTACCTTATCAAATTTAGTAAATAATGATCCAAATTATAAAATTGAAGATTTAAAAGTAATCAAAAATGAAGCAGGTGATCATCAATTAGAATTTTCTCTAAGAGCTAATAATATCAAAAGATTAATGAATACACCAATTACTTTTGCTGATTATAATCCCTTTTTCTATTTTAATGAGGACTGAAGAAATATAGATAAATATTTAAATAATAAAGGAAATGTGAGTTCTCAACAACAACAACAACAACAACAACAACCAGGCGGGGGTAATCAAGGCTCGGGTCTAATCCAAAGACTTAATAAAAATATTAAGCCCGAAACTTTTACCCCCGCACTCATAGCTCTTAAACGAGATAATAATACTAATCTTTCTAACTATTCTGATAAAATAATAATGATCAAACCAAAATATTTGGTTGAACGATCAATTGGTGTTCCCTGATCAACCGGCCTTGATGGTTATATTGGTTCAGAACAACTCAAGGGCGGAACTTCCTCAAACGGTCAAAAGCGATTTAAGCAAGATTTTATTCAGGCTTTAGGTCTTAAAAACACTGAATATCATGGTAAACTAGGTCTTTCAATTAGAATTTTTGATCCTGGAAATGAACTAGCAAAAATTAAGGATGCTTCAAATAAAAAAGGGGAAGAAAAACTGTTAAAATCATATGATTTATTTAAAAACTATTTAAATGAATATGAGAAAAAATCCCCTAAAATTGCTAAGGGATGAACAAATATTCATCCTGATCAAAAAGAATATCCAAATCCAAATCAAAAACTACCTGAAAATTATCTTAACCTAGTTTTAAATCAACCTTGAAAGGTTACTTTATATAATTCAAGTGATTTTATTACTAATTTATTTGTTGAACCTGAAGGCTCAGATCGGGGATCTGGAGCAAAATTAAAACAAGTAATCCAGAAGCAAGTTAATAATAACTATGCTGACTGGGGGTCTGCATATCTCACGTTCTGGTATGATAAAGATATCATTACCAATCAGCCAAATGTTATAACTGCTAACATTGCTGATGTCTTTATTAAAGATGTAAAGGAACTTGAAGATAATACAAAACTAATTGCTCCAAATATTACTCAATGATGGCCAAATATTAGCGGCTCAAAGGAGAAATTTTATAAGCCAACAGTGTTTTTTGGTAATTGAGAAAATGAAAACAGCAATATGAATTCCCAGGGGCAGACCCCTACCTGGGAGAAGATCAGAGAAGGATTTGCTCTCCAAGCGCTTAAATCCAGCTTTGATCAAAAAACAAGGACATTTGTCCTTACAACAAATGCTCCTTTACCTTTATGAAAATACGGACCATTAGGTTTCCAAAATGGGCCGAATTTCAAAACACAAGATTGAAGGCTTGTTTTCCAAAATGATGATAACCAAATAGCCGCGCTAAGAGTCCAGGAGCAAGATCGCCCAGAAAAATCAAGCGAAGATAAAGACAAGCAAAAATGGATTAAATTTAAAGTTGTTATCCCTGAAGAAATGTTTAATTCCGGTAATATACGTTTTGTTGGGGTAATGCAGATCCAAGGTCCTAATACTTTATGACTTCCAGTGATTAATTCTTCGGTTATCTATGACTTCTATCGCGGAACAGGAGATTCTAACGATGTCGCCAATCTTAATGTAGCTCCTTGACAGGTTAAAACAATCGCATTTACAAATAACGCCTTTAATAATGTTTTCAAAGAGTTTAATATCTCTAAAAAAATAGTAGAATAACCTCTCTTTAAATCTAAATTTTAAATTTTTTATCCTCCTTTCTTTTTATTCTAAATATTTTATTTTAGTATTATTATGGTTTATAATTTACTTTTCTATTTATTTTAGGGTTTATGCAAAGAAAGTAAATTAGCCAAATAATTCAAATTCATATGTTAAATATTTTGTAATTTTTTTTACATATTAGTGAAAATTAGGGCCCGTAATTTTATTACGGGTCTTTTTTATTACCCAAATAATAATAGTAAATTTTTTTTTTTTTTTTTTTCCGAGTTTCCCAGTTTGATGAGATAATTTTAAAAAAGTGTCCGGTTTTCCGTGCTTTTTTAAGTTTTTTGCCAAAAGTTAATTACCTATTTTTTTACTGATTTATTAAGATATCAAAGTAGAAATCATACCTATTTCAAATATTGGGATCGCTAGGAACACCATCGCGATTTTTAAATATCATTTGTTGATCTAAAGTGTTAAATTCAACCCTTTGTCTTAATTTTTGCAACATCGTTACTAAACCAACTTCAGTTAATTGACTGTTTGCGAATAACTTGTTATCACTAATATGTTTGTTGATTTTAAAAATTATAGTTTTTAAAATAACTAATGAGATAAAGCACAAAAATGTATGAGCTAGGATATGCTCATCTATTCTTAAAAATACAGGACGAATATTCAATAAACCTTTTAGACTTCTAAAATTAGCTTCAATATTTCACTGTTTTTGGTATTCTTCAACTATGTCTAAGACATTTAAATTTAGTATATTTGTTTCATAGACATAGTAACCATCAAATTGTTTGTCCTTGTCAATTTTACTTTGATCTAATTCAAATTTCATGTTTGAAATTTCCCTAAAATATTTAGGTTTTTTACCAAACAATTTGTTTACTTCAATAAAACCATCTTTATTTTGTTTTTTAATAAAACTTTGGATTTGTTCTTCGCGAGCCTTGCTGTCTTTTATTGCTCTTTTTTTACTGTAAGTAATAATTCTTCTTCTAATATTTTCAGTGTATCTTTTATTTTTATAAGATGAATAAAATTCTTCTTTTTTATACTTAAAATCTGGATTTAGATCAACATAATCGCTAGGATCTAATAAATAATTTTTAAATTTTTGACTGCCTATCTTTGCACGATAAGAAATAATGAAATTATATTCTTTTGATTCAAGAAATCGAATATTTGCAGCAGTGGACATGCCACGGTCAGCAATTATTGTCATATTTTTGATATTATATTTAGATTCAATATCTAATACAAAAGGGATTAGGGTACTAGAATCGGCTGTATTTCCTTTAAAAACTTTAATATGAAAAGGAATGCCATTTTTATCGCATGCTAAAGCAATGACAATTTGATCTTCTTTGAATTTAGCATCTTTAGAATAGCCAGGAATTCTTAATCCATTTCTTTCAAATGTCTCAAAATAGACTGTTGATGAATCAAAATAAAATTCATTGTCCCTTTTTCCAAGCTCGCTTATAACCATTTTGTTAAGACTATCTAAAAGTTGATTTTGTGATTCATAGACAAGATCTAAGAGTCTATAAAAGCTATTTTTGGAAGTATTTATTTGATTTGAGTAATCATCCTTTTTATCAAAAGCATTAATAATGCTACCAGGATCAGTAATTCGCTTTGAAATTAAGTAGTTAAAAATTTGTCTCATATTTTTATGTCTACTTTTAGGAAGTGATTCAAAAATATTGTGCTTTTCAATAAGTTTTTCAATTAATTCCCCACCAATAAAAACCGAACCTTCGATTATGGCAGAATTTTTAAGAGAATCAAGTAAAGTTGTCTTGATTTTATCTTTGTCATCTAAATTTGAAAATAATTTCAATTTTTCTTTGATAATTTGAATAGCATTTGGATTAATTTTTTCCAAAGTTTGCACATTTCCTATACTAAATCAACGTTTTGGAGCTTTCCCATAACCTTGTGTTCAGCCAACATATTTATATATTTTATCTTTTGAAGATCCTCAAACATTAAACAAAATCAAATTATGCTTTTTCATAATTTATAATTATACCATAAAATTACTTTAAAATTGTAATTAATTGTAATTAATAAAAATTAAGGTTTTACGGGTAAAAAACACCGATTTACGGCGATTTCTGCATATTCATATTCACTAAAAAGTGAATTTTCGCCATCAAACTGGGAAACTCAGGATTAGGGCCCGTAATTTTATTACGGGTCTTTTTTATTACCCAAATAATAATAGTAAATTTTTTTTTTTTTTTTTTTTTTTAAAAAAAAAAAAAAAAGTTTTCTTGCATTTTTTAAGAAAACTTTTTTTATGGTATAATTAAACTTCTTATCTAACTTCGTTGATTAAAATAATTGCATTCATCGCGATAAACAAAATCGGCTTTTTAAGATGCCCACTGATAATAAAGGCATCAAATTTTTTGAATTTAGTTCCTGCCATTATACCAATACCTTCAAGAATAACAACCTCATATCAATAGACATCTTCTTTAGGAAGAAGAATATATTCAAGATCAACTTCAATTCGAGTTAGATGGAAATGCTCATTTTTAAGTAATAATTGACGCGCAACTCCCCTGTCTTTCTTGACAATTACAGGTTTTAGCTCCGGTTTTATTGCTTTTTTAGCTTCTTGAAGATGAAGTTTTCGCTTTTTGCCATATTTATCAACTCGGTCAAAGTCATAGATTCGAAAAGTGATATCGCTTGTTTGTTGAATTTCATAGACAAGACTTTTTTCTGGAATCGAATGGATAGTTCCGGCAGGGATAAAAGCAAGATCGCCTTTTTGAAGCGCATAAGAATTAACATAATCATTAATATTTTCATTAGTGATTTTGTTCATATGTTCGATAAAATCAAGTGATTTTGCTCCAATCAGGAATGGTTTTCTCCCTCTTGTTATAACAAATCAGGCTTCATTTTTACCAAGTGAGTTATATTTTTTTTTGGCATATTGATCATCTGGGTGAACTTGTAGACTTAAAGGTTGACCCGCATCAATAATTTTATGGAGATTTGGGTAGGTTTTTTTTGGATAATTGCAAAAAAATTCCGGAACTTCTTGATAAAAAAGCGAAAGCGGATAGCTGCCATCTACTAGTGATTCAGAACCTCTGATTGCTGAAATTAGTCAGAGTTCGCCGATTTTTCCGCGTTTTCTTATTTGTTTATCAAGTCGGTCACCGGCTCAAATTTTATCTTTAATCTGTGGATTTGTTAATTGATAAATTAACCCCCCCATCTTCACCATCTTCATGGTTAATTAATCTCCTTTACTTGTAATTTCTTATTTCAGATATCATTTGCAATAAAAATATCTAAAATTAAAAGTAGAATAGCTAAAACCAGTAAAAAAACACCATAAATAAAAATTGGGCTATGACTTGGTTTAGCATTTTGTTTAAGTACTTGACTAATAAATTCCTTATATTGCGGAATTCCAAAGATGAGCATTATAATTCCGGCAATAATCAAAACAAGTGCAACTACAAGTACTACTAAAAAAACTGTTTTATTATTATTATTATTATTAATTTTCATAATTATTTGTTTCGGTTTCATAATTTTTTTCAAAAAGTGAAAATTTTTATACTACGATTTTTACTAAAACCATAAATTAGTGCCGTGGTTAGCGAACCAATAATTATTGCAATCAAGAAAAAGGCGATTCCCAGACCAAGTCCGTGCTTGTCTGATCCAATTGCCCCTAAAATAGCAACAATTGGCCCGCCGTGTCCGGCGGAATTAGTTACTGCAAGAATACCACTAAGACCGCCAGCAATTGCTGATCCGATTACATTAGCACTAATTACCCGTTTTGGATCGACAATCGCAAAGGGAATGGCTCCTTCGGAAACCCCGATAAACCCCATTACAAATGCTGAAATTCCCAGGGATTTTTCCTTTTGGGAAAACTTTTTCTTTCAGATAAGAGTTGCAAGACCCATTCCAAAAGGGGCAACGGGAATAGCGGCTGCCACCATTCCCATAGGCTCATAAATTTGACTAGCAACAAGCGCGGTAGCGCTTAAATAAGCAACTTTGTTAATAGGACCTCCCATATCAAAACCAATCATTGACCCAAGTAAAAGCCCTAAGAGAAAGGCGATTCCGAGGCCAAGACTATCTTTTTTAAGAAAAATCGACTTGAGTGCTTCAATAAATTTGTCTAAAATTCAGCCGATCGGCGCCCCAATTATAAAGATTGCCATTAGTGACCAAAAAAGACTTACGCCGATCGGAATTACAAAAATCGGCATAATACCCGCAAGTGATTTTTGTATTTTTAGACTATTAAGATATTTTACACTATAACCGACTAAAAAACCAAATAAAACTGCACCAATAAATCCCATTGGCGTTTTGACCTCGATTCCACCAATTCCATAGAAAAGATCATTTGAATTAGCCACAGTTGAGACAATAAATCCAGGGGCAAGCCCGGCCCGTCCACAAATTGAATAGGCAATATAAGCACCTAAAGCGCCGATCATTAATCGAAAGGAGATCAGACCAATTTGGAACATTCACCAGAGAAAATCACCTTTGGGAGCTATAGAGTTATTCCCATAAATTGACTTACCAATTCCAAGGGATAAAGCAATCATAATTCCACCAAAAATGATATAAGGAATCATATAAGAGATTCCAGCCATTATATGTCTTAGGAAATTACCTTGACTTGTTTTGGCTTCTTCATTGACTGTTTTTTGAAAATTTTCCTTTAAAATTGGGGCTTTTTGAGCTAGTTCAATAATTTTTTCTGATTTATGGATTGCATCTTTTGTTGTGCAAAAATAAACTTTTTTGCCAATAAAAGCAGTTGTATCAATCTCGAGATCGGAAGAAATTATAACAAATTCTGCTGTTTTTATATCATTTTTAGTTAAAATATTTTTTGGACCAGCCGAGCCGCGCGTTTCAATTTTGGGAAAATAGCCACTATTTTTCAAGGCATTTTCCAATTTTTCGGCTGCAAGATAAGTATGAGCAATCCCAACTGTGCAAGAAGTAATTCCGATAACTTTTTTTAGATTTTTAACATTTTCTTGATTTTCTCTATTTTTATCTACTAATTTTTCAAGAAAATGTTTTTCCAGATTTTTAAAGACAAAATCTGGATCATCCGATGTTAGAACTTTACTAATTTCAGGATCAAGAATTATGCTAGCAATTTTTGCAAGCAGTTCAACTTGTCTAGTTGCAAAACCTTTTTTTGGTAACAAAATGCAGAAAAGATATTTTGCCTTAGTTTTATCAAAATTTTCCCATTCAATTCCATTTTCAAGGGAGATAAAAAATAAACTCGGGGTCAAAACTGCCTGACTTTGAGCATGCGGGATTGCAAATCCTGCTTCAAGACCGGTTGAGATCTGTGATTCGCGGAATTCCAGATCTTTGATAATTTCTTCTTTGTTTTCAGCGATTTTCAGTTTGTAAGCCTTGCTGGCAATAAATTCAAAAACTTCGGATTTTGAATTTAAATTTTGTTTTAGGAAAACAAAATTTCTTTTAAAAATTTCCATAAGATTTTCCTTTCTCTAGATTATTTATCGATATAAATAAATAATCGCCTATTTTTTTAAAAAAAGTAAGGAAATTAAAAAAAATTTTAAAAAAATATAAAAATTTCTAAATTTTTTTAATTTATGAGTTTTAATCCTTGATAATTTTTCTGATATATATCAGAAATTAAATTTCAAATAATGAAAAAAACAACATCAAAGATGAATTGTTGATTAATTTTTAAAGAAATTCAGCCCTTGGTTTGATATGCAAGTGATTTTAAGAAAGCCTGGTAGAAAAACTGTGGATTTTCCTGTGCTAATTTTAGAATTATTTTCACTGTCTTTGTTAATAACTTAACAATCTTTACATCAAAAAAAACGGTTTTCATAAAATTAAGTTAGTTTCAAAATCTTAAACTAATTCATAATTTTTTTCATTTTTTATATTATAAATGATATAAAATGAAAAAAATTTCATTAACTAATATTTTTTAGAAAAATTAGGAAAAATATTAGTTATTAAATCTGCGTGATTTAAAAAAACCTTTAAATTTAAAGCTCTTTTAGTCTTTTTCCTGGATTGGGCCAAGACCAATTAAATCACCGTTTTCAATAAAACTAATTGAAGCACCTCCGCCTGTAGAAATATGGGAAAATGAATTACTAAGACCTTCGGCTTCAATTGCAGCGATTGAATCTCCCCCGCCAATGATACTATAACAATCTTTTAGATTGGCAATAATTTTGGCAACTTCCTTGGTTCCACGGGCAAAATTTTTAAATTCGGCTACGCCTAAAGTTCCATTTCAAAGGATAGTTTTTCCATCTTTTAGATGATCTTTGAATAACTCAATTGTTAAAGGGCCAATATCCATTCCTTCTAAATGATCAGGGATTTCAAGGGGATTTTCCTGATTATATAAAGGTTCAAGATCGGCAAATTCTGGGGCTAGAGCCGCATCAAGGGCTAAAATTAATTTATCTGGATATTTTTTGACTAGACTAGCAGCAAGTTCAAGTTTGTCATCTTCATAAATCGAAAGACCAATTTTATAACCAAGTGCTTTTTTGAAAGTATAAGCCATTCCGCCACCGATTAAAACTTTATCAGCTTTTTCTAATAAAGTTGAAATTATCCCGATTTTATCGGATATTTTTGCCCCGCCGATAATTGCATAAAATGGTCTTTGCGGGGAAAAAATTAGTTTTGAAAGGGCATCTAATTCTTCTTTTACTAAATAACCAATTGCTGATTCTTTAATATAAGTTGCAATTCCGACATTTGATCCATGAGCCCGATGAAGAGTTCCGAAGGCATCATTGATAAAAACATCACCAAGGGAGGCTCAATATCTGCCTAATTCAGCATCGTTTTTGGACTCAGCTTTATTATTTAGGTCCTGAAATCTTGTATTTTCAAGTACTAAAATCTCACCTTTTTCAAGTTGGTTAATTGCATTTTCGACTTTAGGACCGCGGTTTTCAGGGATAAATTTAATTTCCTGACCTAAAATTTCAGCTAATTTTTCAGCTACTATTCTAAGGGATTTTTTTGGGAGATCTTCTTTGGATTTTATCCGGCCAAGATGGGATAAAATCACTAATTTACCGCCATTATTTACAATTTTTTTAATAGTTTTAAGACTTGCAATGATTCTTTTTATAGAACTAATTTCTCCATTTTTGATCGGCACATTAAAATCAACACGGAGAATTACAGTTTTATTTAAAAAATCAATATCATCAATAAACTTTTTATTTTTGTAGGTTGGCTGCATTTTTTATCCTTTGAAAATTTTATTTTTTTTATATTATAAACTATTAAGTTGAAAAACTAAGAAAAAACAAGAAAAAAATTATTAACAATTTTAACGCAAAATTAAAAAAATCCTTTAAAATTTAAGTAAAATCTTGAAATTAACAAAAAAAGTGTTAAAAAAATTAGTAAGATGTAAAATTATAAAATTTTTTGAATAAATAAGGTTATTTTTATTTCTGTTTTATGGTACAATTTAAATAGATTTTTGAAAAGCAAAACGTAAAATTTTATTTTTTAGTCATATAATTTCAATTTTATTCTATAATTTAAATTATTTTAAGTTTATAATTAAAAGAAGTCGCTAAACAAAATGAACAAAACGAAAACTTTAAGATTTTATTTAACGGAAATTTGTGATGAATTTCACAAGGAAAAAGATTGCTATTACCGTCTTAAATTTGCAAAAGAAACCGTTGGTATTTTTAACTCACTTACTGATGTTTTTCTTAAGATTGAAAGCCTGAAAACTCCAGTGCGACTTTGAGTTTTACGTGGGAATAAATTTGGATCGGTAATCTCTTTTCCTTTAGCGATTAACTTTAGATCGCTTAATCAGGCTCAGCGTGAAGAATTTTTAGCTAAAACATTTTCCGATTTTGATAATTCAGCTTCCCAAACAAGTGAAAAAACAAAAAAATCCGATAAAAATTTAAAAAATCCTTTAAAAAATAGCGAGAATCAAAAACAGGCAACTGAATTAATCATTACCGAGGATGAGAAAACCATCGATGAAATTCTTTATGCGATCAAACAAAACGGTGCCGATCAAAAAATTGAATGTGCTATCTGTCAAAAAGATAATGAAACTGAAGCCCTAAGTCATCAATGTCCTTGTCATCTTGTTGAGCTCGAAATTTTAGAAGATAGTCTAGAAAATAAAATACCTGAATTAGTCAGTGAAAATGAAAAAATCCTTTTAGATTCGGCTAGTTTTCCCCAACAAGGCAAAAAAGCTGATGAAAATTTAGAATTAGAAAATCTAGAAAATCCCTCAGATGCTTATGATTTTTTTGAAAGTTTTAACCCTGAAAACCCAAATTTAATCAAACAGGATCAAGATTTTCAATTAGAAGAAAAACTTGAAAATCAAGATGATAATTTAATCTTTAACCAACAAATTTCCGATCAATTTGACGAAAAAATACTTGAAAATGTGAGTTCTACGTCCGAAGTTTTGATTTTAAAAGGCCAAGAAAAAGAATTTGAAGTCGGTATTGAAAAAAAAGTTGAAAAAAAAGTTTTAGACCATAAGGAATATGGTATAATTAATAGTCCGGATCTCGAGGTCGCTGGAGAAAAAGAAGCCGATATCGCTTATCAGCATTCTGAATTTTGCGACTCAGTCTCTTCGTTTAGCTCTTTCAAAACTTCATGTTCAGCTTGTTCTCATAATACAACTTGCCCTTGATGTCAGAAATACCGCACTTATTTATTAGAAGCAAAAAATTGTCCAGCTTGTATTTTAAAATTTAAAGAGCAAAACTTTGATCTTGATACTAAATTATTAGAGCTTCGTTCTAGTAATTTAGTATCAAAAAAAGAAAATTTAGTAAAAAAAGAATCGCAGATCTGCAAGGCTTGCAGTCATAATGCTTTATGTTCTTGATGTCAGCGCTACCGCACCTATTTATTAGAAGCCAGAAATTGTCCTAAATGTTTAGAAATATTCAAGTTTAAAAATATTGATATAAACAGGAAAATTTTTGAGCTTTCCCATCCTTCTTATCCTTATATTTTATTAAAAAACCCTTATTTAAGCAATTGTTATGCATGCAATCACAATGCAACTTGCCCTTGATGTCAGAAATACCGCACTTATTTATTGGAAGCCAGAAATTGTCCAGCTTGTCTTGAGAAATTTAAAGCCAAAAATTTCAATGTTGATGCCAAATTATTAGAGCTCCGTTATGGTTCATATACAAAACACCTTGAAAATTTAGGTTCAAAAATTTCTTGTCAGGCATGCAATCACAATGCAAATTGTTTATGATGTCAGCGATATGCAACTTATTTATTAGAAGCTAAAAATTGTCCAACTTGTCTTGAAAGATTTAGGCTCCAAAATTTTGATATTGAGAAAAAATTAAGTGAATTACGTGTAAATGATTATCAGAATTTATATTCTTTAATTTGAAAGCAAACTTATAATTCTCCTTGTCCGACATGCAATCATAATTTTTTCTGTCCAAAATGCAGCAAATTGCGCGCTTTTTATAAAGAAGCTAGAAAATGCCTTGCTTGCCAGGAACTATTAAAACAAAGAAATATTAATATTGAAGAGAAAATTTACCAACTTTCTTATTATCCATATTTTGACTCCCGCGCGCTTGTTAGATATCAGTTTGGTCAGGGCCACAAACTACCTTATAATGAAAATTGTCCCTCCTGTGTTCATGTTTATTTCTGTAAATTCTGCCTTAAATACCGAGCTTTTTTACTAGAAGCAAAAAATTGTCCAGCTTGTCGTTACCTTTTTGCCAAGAGAAATCTTTCAATTGACTACCTTCTAAAAATTATTAATTATGAAGTCCATGATGATAATTTTCACCATATAAGTCCCCTTTTAGTTCTAGCTCATGGCAAAAAAATTGTCCATGAAGAAATTCCTCAGATTGTCGAAATCGTTCTTGATTATTCCTGAATTAAAATTTATCCGCAGTTTTTAGCGCTAGGAAATTACCCACTTAATAAATTCCCAGCAATTATCCCATTATTTCAAGGGATCGTTTATCAAGCATTACTTGATCAGAACTGAGATGAACATAATGCGATGGTCGATGAGGAATTATTCAATACCAAACGTGGTTTTGGCGGATATAATCTTCAAGGTGGTCTAAGCGTTGGGCTTGGCGATCTCAGTGTCGATGAGGCAACTAGGGTAATAGCAGCTTCAACATCAAGTGTTGATGAAGATGAAGAAATTATTATTGTTGCTACCGAAAAATCAACAATTTGAGGCTTGCCTTCCTATGTTTTATGGTTCGTCCTATTTGCTGTGATTGCTGTGCTTCTTGTGGTTGTGATTATGTTTGTTTTATATGGGGCAGGTATAATTTAGTACCAATTTTAAAAATTTTGTAAAAAAAAACAAAATTTTTTCTACTAATCTTTGTTTTTTATAAAAAATTTTATTTTTTGCAAAGATTAGTAGAATTTTTATTATTTAAGACTCCAAAAAAAGGAAAATTTAAGGAAAAATATTGAAATATTTCTAATATAATTAAATTAAGATATAATTTTAAATGTAAATTATTTTAGCCTGTGATTGTAAATAAGGGGAGGAAGGGAGCCTGATGAATTTAGATGTTCCAATTTTAATACTAGTGGCACTAATTTTAGTATTAGGGCTTGTTTTTGTTGTTTTCTTTATCTTTAATCATATTAAAACTTTGCATAAAAACAAAGTCAGTCGTAGTTTTCTTGACCTTGGAATTTCAACACAAAGAAAAATAGTTTACGAGCTTTTTTTTGCAGTTAAACATCTTTCAAAAAACAAAATCGGCGCGATTATCACAATTCAGAGAAACACACTTTTGGATAATCTTTCCACTGATGGGGTCAAAATTGATTCAATGATTAATTCATCACTTTTGATTGCAATTTTTCAGAAAAATTCTCCCCTTCATGATGGTGCTGTGATTATCGTTGATGATCGAATTTCGTATGCATCAACGTATTTTTCAGTTTCTGAATCAACTCTGGAGGATCGTTATGGCGCCCGTCATCGGGCTGCATTGGGAATTTCAGAGGTCTCAGATTCGATTACTATTGTAGTCTCAGAACAAAGTGGTGAAGTTGTAATTGTTAGGGATGCTAATTTTTTTAAGGTTACAAGTCTTGATTCATTTGTTGAAATTTTAACAAAAGAGTTAAATGCGGTCAAACCTGAAGACAAAAAATAGTTAAAAATAATGAGCTTAGATAAAAAAAGTTCTTTTCTTTTTGAGCTTGTTACTACCAAAAAAATTACTGAAGTCCGCAATTATACAAAACAAAAACCACTATCAGAGATCGCCGAAGAAGTTTCAAGTTTTTCTCCGTTTGACCGACTTTTATTTTTTAGGATGTTAGATACTGCAACTGCAGGTGATATTTTCACCTACTTTTCACCAGAAATTCAGACCAAATTAGTACTAAGTTTACCAAATGAGCTAATCAATAAATTACTTGATGAACTTTATGTTGATGAAATTGTCGAACTTCTTGATGAAGTCCCTGATAATGTTGCCAAAAGAATTTTGCGCAACATTGACATTGATACTCGTAAACAAATAAATCAACTTTTGCAGTATACCGACGATCAAATTGGCGCTTTTATGTCAGTTGATATCGTCTATCTTTTTAAAGATTCGACTTGTCATCAAGCACTTGAAAAAATTAGAAACTATAAAGATATCTCCGAATTAGTGCATTATTATTATGTCGTTGATCAAAACAAGAAAATAATCGGGGCAACTACTTTAGAAGATATTGTCTTTTCTGATCCTAATACTCAGATCAAAGAAATTGTTTTTCAAGTCCCTTTTCTTGTTACAACTGATAAAAAAGATTATGCAGCCGAAGTTTTTGCCAAAAATGATTTTTCAGTACTCCCGGTTGTAAATACAAGCCAGAGACTAATCGGAATGGTTACAAGTGATGATATTATCGATATTGTCAAGGAAAAAGCAACAAGTGATATTTATAAACTAGCAGGAATTTCACCTCAGGAAGTTGAAGAATCCTATATTCGTTCCACACTTAAACAGATCGTAAAATCAAGAGTTTTTTGACTAATCATCCTAATGTTTGGATCAACTTTGTCCCAGTTTATCATTCAAGAATTTACTAATGCAATAAGTCAAAATAATGCAATTAAATCAATCGGTCTTGCCTCATTTATTACCACAATTGTTTCAATGATTCCGGTAATTTCTGGTTCAGCAGGTAATGCCGGCTCGCAGTCAGCAACAACAATTGTCAGGGCAATTTCGCTAAAAGAAGTTGATAAGACTAACTTTTTTAAAAAAGTTTTCTTTAAAGAGATTAGCGTTGGCCTAATTATTGGCACAATTTTAATGATTCTAAACTTTTTAAGACTTGTGATTTATTTTGCCCTAACCGGTGATATTAAAAATGTTAATATCCCTGATAATTCAATTTCGAATTTAACAATCAGAGACTACATTCTAATAATTTCGGCAGCTTCCTCGATTTCATTATTAGTAGTAATTATTTTTTCAAAAATTCTTGGAGCAATCATCCCGATGATTGCAAAATCGATTAGACGTGATCCGGCTGTGATGTCAGCACCAATTTTGGCAACTGTTACTGATTCAATCTCAACTTTAATCTTTTTTGGTATTACAATTGTTGTCTTTCTTCTAATTTAGTTATGGTTCTATTAATTTAATTAATAAATTTCAAAAATTTTATTAATTAAGGCAATTTCTGAAATTAATTTCAGAAATTGTAAATTATAAATTTGATAGGATAAAAAAAGTGCACTATATTGATATAATTGGCTATATTGCCTCATTTTTCACCGCCATTGTTGGCCTTCCACTTGTAATTAATACTTTCATTGCCAAACAACCACCAAAAACTTCCTTACTTAGTTGATGAATTTATTATATTGGAATTTTCTTTTTTACCTTGTTAGGACTAGCTTTATATGATCTCCCACTTTTTATTACCCAAGTTTTTTGTGGGCTAATAACTTTAGTTTTCTTGATCCAAGTATATACATATAAGCTTAAAACGGAGAAGAAAAAAGGAGAAAATCTTGCTTTTATTGGCGCAGGAATTCTTGTCTATCTAGTAATTTTATTACTTTTTATTTTTTATTTAGCTAAAATTGTTCCTGAACGTCAGATTATTAGCGCGGCTTCATATCTTGGCATAATTGCCGGTTTTTGTGTAAATTTTGCTTTTTTACCACAAACTATATTAGGAATAAAACAAAAAACAATAAAATTTATTCCCCTAACTTTCTTAGTTAATCTAGCAACTCTTAATATTTTCTGAATAATTTATGAATTCTTACAAATTTTGGTAAATAATGATAATAACTGACTGACTGCGCTAATTTTCCAAATTATTGGATTAACGATTGCAACAATTCAGATTTTAGTTTTCTTTTTCCAACTGATTCAACAGCGTAAAACTGAAACAAATTTCAAAATTAACTGAATTTAGTTTAATTTTGAAATTTTTTTATATTTTTTTCGAAAAATATAATTTTAGTCAAATTTTTTCCGGTATAAAAAATCTTTAATCGCATAAATTAGCCCGTCTTGATTACATGCGCTTGTATGAAATCGAGCTGTTTCTTTGACTTTTTTTGATGCATTTGCCATTGCATAGGAAAATTTGGTGATTTTAAGCATTGAAAGATCATTTCCGCTATCACCGATTGTCATTACATTATCAAGATCGCTTTGGAAAATTTTGCTGACAAATTCAACAGCTTTTCCCTTGTTTGTATTTTTTTTAGTAATTTCAATACTTAAATTTTTAATGAAAACAGCCTCTAATTCCTGATTTTTTTCAAGTAAGTCATAGGCCTGATCAAGTTGGGCCTTAGGTCCAATTAACTCTAATTTAACAACATTTTCCTGATATGAATCAGTAAAGATTACCTCTTTTTCCCCTTGAAGATGTGGGTAGATAAAAAATGAAAAATATTTTGTTTTTGCATTAAAACTAAAATATTTTTCAGTATTTCAAAAATTTAGTTGTAAATCTAAATTTTTGGCAATTTCAAAGAGAAATTTTTGCTCCTTAAGGGAAATTGAACCGTTAATTAAAGTATGATTTCCACTTTCAAGGTCGCTGAATAAAGCGCCATTTGAGCTGATTATATAACGAATTTCAAGATTTTTTGCAACCTGAAAAATTCGGGAAGCCAGTGGATTTCCGGTATTAAGAACAAGGATAAAATTATCCTTGTTTTTTTTTATGTAATCAATAGTTTCAAGACTAATTTTAAAATCATGACAATAAAGTGTGCCATCGATGTCGCTAAAAATTATTTTTTTTTGCATAGTTTAAAAAATTATAAAGAAATATGAGCAAAAATTTATAAAAAACTGGCTTAAAACTGTTTTTTAATAGTTTTAAAATGAATTTTTACTTAAAATTTCTCGTTTTTTTCTTTTTTTTATTATATAACTAACTTTTTGCCTAATTTAATCAGTATTATTATTATTATTATTATTATTATTATTATACCTTAAAAAAATTAGAAAAAAAATAGTGATTCTCCTTGATTTTTTTAAGGTACCTTTATTTAATTTTCATTTTTTTGGCAAAAAAAAAAAAAAAAAAAAAGTTATAATATATTTCATCTTTGAAAAAACTAGGAAAGGAGAAATAATGAAGGTTAGATCTAAAAAAGTCTTCAAGTTAGAAATAAACCCATCAAAAAATGGCCAAAAGCAGTGGTTGTATTTTTTGCTTACTGTTTTATTCTTAACTAGTTTGGCTTTAGCCATTTTTTTTGATGGACCACGATCATTTCTAAATATTTCAAATACTGATCAGCCAGTCTCAAGTATTTCAACATTTTTCAATCCAATTGAAGATGAAATGCGTGAGTTTCTTGCTGTTCGAATGACAAGATCAGTTTTGCTCTTATTTTTTAGTTTTGCCTTTTTCTTTAAAGGACTTAAATTTTTAAGCCTTAAGGAAAAATTGCAAAAATATCTTATTTTATCGGCATTTTTTGGTCTTTTTTTAGTTAATATTGTTATTTATTTTGCTTGACTTACAACAGAATGAACTTATATTCTTGTATTTTCAACACAAATTTTTGTCCTAATTTTCCTTGATTATAGTCTCTGGCTCTGAATTGGTCGGAAAAATGATAAAATAAATTATGATTATAAAAAGTTTTTTATTTTTCGTCACGTCAGTTTGGCAGCCTCATTAATTATTTTTGGGATTTTATTTGGACTTTTTGCATCAATGGTTTTCTCAAATGAGGAAGCTGATATTATCGCGACTGTAAGTTATGGTAACCCGGTTGCAGATTGGCTATATACTTTTATTGCCGAAGTTGGAAAAATTAGTAATTCTTTCATTTTAATTGCAATTTTGGTATTTTTACTAGTGCTTTCCTTACTTTATTTTAGTCCGCAAATTTACTTTTACCGTCAAAGTTTTTTCCGACTAAAAAAAATAGTGCCAAGTTTTTCACTGTTAATTTTTGCTAGTTTTGCACTTTTATTTTATAGTATTTATATAAATATTTTTGCAAGCACAAATTTTGTTCAATTCTTACCTTTTGGAAAGAATTTAACAACAAATTATTTGCCAATGATTATCGGAATTTCGATTCATCTAGTTTTATTAGCTACTTATTTCCTTTTAAATTTTACAAAATTAGAAAAGAAAATTAAGGATTACAAGTTAAGTTTTTTTGCTTTTGTCCTATTGATATCTTTTATTTCCAGTTTTGTTAGTTCCTATTTATCTTATGTAGTTTTTGCCACTATTTGAATCAATTTAAGTCAAATAGTGTTTTTTATTATTACTTATTCATTATTGATTAGAACAAAGAAAGATTTTCCGTTATGATTAAAGCTCATTTTTAGCTTTTTTACTAGTTTATATATTCTTTTTACTTTCATTTATTTATTAAATATTCATATTTATACAAATGCCGTTGTTGCACTTGAGGCCGAAAAAAGTCCTTTAGTATCGACATTTTATATTGACTATAGTTTCTATTTTTATGGAATTCTTAGTGTTTTAGTTGGAATTTTCGTTTTTGTTAATTTATTAGTATCAATTGGAAAAAATACTTTAATTTTAAAAACAAAAAAATCGCAATTAGATTACAAAGTGCTTGAAAAACAAGTAAATACTAAAAATTCCCAGTCGGAAAATTTAAAAACACTTAAGTCAAAAAGTTAAAAAAAATAGGAGTTAATTATGAAATTTTTTGGATCTTCTGCAAAAAAAGAAGCAAATTCAAATACTATTGATACAAAAACCGAGTTCCGTGATTATTATGATTTAATTAATCATCCAAATTTTGTTAGTTTTGATGCGCTATTTAATCTAACTTTACTTGTTTCTTCTCAGAAAGCAAATTCAGTAATCCGTGAAAAATACCACCAAAAAGTTTTAGCAGCTTATAAGGCTACAACTGAATTAGTTTTTAAAAATTTTGTCATTTCCTGGCAGCGTTCATCCCGGTTTGGCTCAAAAGGTCTTGTACCAATTGTAACTCTAAAAGAATCCTCAAATGTGATGGCAAGTAATTTTTTTAGCGATAGTAACGATCAACGTTTTTCTTCAGTTCTTGCAAATTTAAACATTCTAGCTTGGGATTTTATTGCCAATAAAAACCGTTTTGTCGAGGTTGTCGAGGGTTGTATTATTTTCTTTGATCCACAGACGCGAACATTAAAAGTGATTTTTAGTGAAGTTTCTTTAGTCTCAAGTCTTGAAAATATCCAAAATCAGCAAAATAAGCCAAAAAAAGCCTAATTTTGAAAGTTTTAAATTATGAATATTAATGAAATAAAGGAAAAACGGGCTAACTTTGCAAAAATTTACGATTTAGTTTCACTAAATCGGAATATTTCTTTGATAAAAATTAACCTTCTTTTACGCACAATTCGCAATGTTTATGAATTTTTTCTAATTGGTCAGTACTTTTTGGTAAATTTTAGTTATCAAAGATCGCTTAGCACTAAATTATCGTTAGTTACTAGAAAAGCATTGATTCGCCAAAATGTTAGTCTCTGAATTTATCCTTCTTCTGATGAGAAATATACCCAGAACTTTTTTGACCAAATTGAGGCAAAAATTCTTGAAAACTATAAAGAAAAAGATTTTATTATTACTTTAGGCGATCGGGCACTTAATTTTGCTAACAAAAATAAGATGCAAATTCTTGAAAGTTTTCAAAATTTGGATAATACTTTTAAAAATTCAACGAAAATTGGTGAAATTATCAATTATGGAATCAAAAATCGACAATTTTCAACTGTAAAAATGGCAGTTTATTCAAATAAAATCACCGATTTTATCGCAACAATTTTCCCTTTAAACCATTTTGAATTCAAAATGGAAACAAATCAGGAAGTACTTGAAAAAATTGAAAAAAATCTAGAAAGAGTAAGATTTTTTCCAAATTTTGAAGAATTTTATCAAAGTCAAATTCTTAGTTATTTTGTAACTTCAGTCCAAATTTTATTATTAGAGTCCCAATTTATTGTCTATAAAAATAAGCTAATCCATGAAAATACGCTTTTAAAAGAGATTGAAGAGAAAATGCGTCATCTGCGAACATCAATTCTCAAAATCGAGCGGGAACTAGAAATTGAAGAGCTCAATGTCATTAAAAGAAAGCCGAAAGGAGTTTTCTAAATGGAGGCAAAACTTTGAAATTTTCGGATTCTAACCCCCGAAAATAAAATTATTACTTTAAAAAATTGCAAAATTTCCCTTAATATTGAACAAGAAAAATATTTTGCCCCAATTCAACCTTTTATTGTCTCAAATTTAGAATTTTCGTTGATAAAAGTGGAAATTTCAAGTGGAATTTACTACTTTTTTGCTCATCACTCGCTTTTATTTTCCCTTGAAGATACAGTTTCGATTCATCTTTTTGAAGATCTAATTTTTTATAAGGTTGATAAAAAAGAATTTTTCTTTCAAAAAAAAGCTCAACAAAAAAACAAAAACACACTTTTGCATAAATTACAACTAAAAGCAAATTTAGAAATTGGTGAAAATTTGGAATTATACAAAAATTATCAACTAACAAAACAAGTCAATGAAGAAAATCGACTTAAAGAATTATTTTTTCTGGTCAGAACTGAGGTAAATTATGTATAAAAAACAAAAAAATAGAAAAAATAAGTTGATTTTTTCCCGATTTTTTCCATTTTTAACTTTTTCCCCGCTTTTTTTCTTAACCTCAGCGATTAATTATTCCCAAAAGGAAATTATTAGTCAAGAAAAACCACAAACTGATAATGATAAAGGCCAGGCAGGCCAGTCAAATCAAGAAAAAAATGGGGAAAAAGATCAAAAAAAAGCTGATGCTGATCCAAAAAAAGATCCAACACCGATCACTAATGAAGATCTTAAAAAAAATCAGGCTTGATGGGAAAGCAAAAAAGAGGAATTTATTGACCGTTTTATTGGGCAGGTTGATAATGATATTAAAGCAAAACTAGCCGATATTAATGCCAAAAATAAGGATAATGTCGAAGAAAGACTACAACAAAGTTTTTTTTGGATTCAACTACGTTATTATTTCCAGAAAAATCGTGAGGGGATCAAAAAAGATCCCCGCAAATATGGTTTGAATATCATTAGCCCCTTTGCTTTTGCAAATAATTTAAAACTAAAACGTGGAGATGTCACTTTTGATAAGGAAAATTATCAAGGGCTTGAATGGGGAAATAACCAAAACGATGACTATGCAAAAATTCAAGGAGTAAAAACTGATAAAGTTTTGGATGTTCCTAATACTTTAAAAGGTCAAGAATTTGAGGAAAGGATCAAAACTTATTTTAAAGGACTAGAATCAGGTTATAAACAATATTTATTCAAAGAGGAAGAATTTCCGGTCTATAAAAAGAATTTTAATCTAAATCTTGACCGTGAAAGTATTGATGATAAAGAAAATATTTTATTAGCTTCAAAACCAATGGGCAAAGAAGGGGTATCCACCTGAAATGACTGGATCAAAAACTACTTTGAAAAACAGTCGCTTTTACTGGATTTTTCTTTAAATCAACTGCCAAATCCGTCTTCTTCAAAATCAGAAATAGAACAAATTAATTTAGCAATTAAAAAAATTACCAAACAAAACCCCCCTCAAATCTCCGAAAAACCGGAATTTGAAGTCCGAATTGCTCCTGATCTACCCCCAATTGTTGCTCCTGAATATACAAATTTGTCCGTAAGCGAGATTATAAATCTTTATAATTCAGCATCCCAAGAAAAAAAATCCGAGATTTTTTTCTTTTTAAACCCTTTAAATTCCCGTTTTAAATATAATATTGAATCTATTAGTGAAACAGACGGGAAGATTAAAGCGCGGATTAAAATTACTGACTTTGTTAATAAAGTCCGCGAATCATCGGATAAGAAAAAATATGAAAAAGTTTATGAAAGTCTCCAATATGATGACTTTGAAGGCGCAAGTCCCTGGCAAAGACAGGCAATTACAACAAACTTATACCATTCAAATTTAGGGGTTACAGCCGTAATTGATAATTTTTTTGAAACTGTTAATGTCAATGATCAATTTAGTTTTGACCAAATTCGCTATTATTCCCCTGGTTCACAAACAACAATTTATAATTTTTTCTATCTACTTACAAAAGTGTTTTATAATCAAGATTTTTTAGAAGCCCAGAAAAAAATGGCCCGAGAATATATAAATTCTTCGCTATCAAGTGTTTTTTCAGCTTCCCAGTTTCAGTTTTTATCTTATCTTAAAAAATCCGAGATCGATAATAATAAAGCTTGACTTCATTATTATTTAATTTATTTTATTAATTTATATGTTCTTCAGGAAAAATTTAATAGGGCAAAACAAACAATTTCGGAATTAGATGGTAAAGCTGAGTCAAGTTCTGAAGCCGCCAAACAACTTGATGCGACTTTGGAAAAACTCAATCTAACTCGTGAAGATATTAACCGTTTTTTTGCACAGGCCCACGAAAAAATTGCCCTTTTTCATAATGAATCTTATAAATTAACCTCAAATTTGGTTAATTCATTTTTGAAAATGACAAAATTAGGTCGGGAAATCAATCAGTTAAGTCAAATTTTGGGCCAGATCGCCTATTTTGCTCAAAAAGATGAAAATAAAGACCAAAACTCAGCAGGCCAAAGTCAAGACAGCGGAAATGCAGTTCAAAATTTTGCAGATTTAATTCAAGAATATAAGTTAGCAAATACCTCAAAATGACTTGAGGATAATCTTTTATACTTAATAATTGGGACAATTTCCGGAATTTTAATTACCTTAACCGTCTTTTTACGCCGAATTATTTATAAAAGAAAACAAAATTTAGTAAGTCAAAAAAATAAAGGAGATCAATAATGGCATTAAAAGTTGCATCCGTTCTAGATTATGTAGTTCTTGTTAAAGGTGAGTATAACTGGCAGGAACAACAATTTTTTCAAGTAAAAGATAAACCAGAGATTAAAGCTGTCGTAATTCAGGCCTCTCAGGATCAAGCTTATTTACTTTTTAATAACCAAAAAGGGAAAATTCAGATCAATGATGAACTAATCGAACTTCCAAATTTTGATAAAGTCCTTACTTCAATGGAATATTTTGGCAAAATCATTGATTTATCAGGAAATATAATCGAGCCGCGCGCGGCTAGACCAACAACTTTTTTACAATATCGGCACTCGGCATTCGAGACTGCCGCCGGCGTTTTACGCCGTGAATTACTTGATCGGCAAATTTATACCGGAATTTATGCAATCGATCTTTTTAACCCGATAGGTTTTGGACAACGTGAATTAATTGTCGGCGATCGTCAAACTGGAAAAACGCATATCGGAATTAATACAATAATTAACCAAAAAGACTCACGAACTACAAAATGTATTTATGTCTCAATCGGTCAAAAACGGCAAAACTTAGTTTCTTTATATCACGATTTGGTCCAAAATGAAGCAATGGCGAATACAATTGTGCTCCATGCCCCTTCAACTAGCCCTTTTGATCAGTATTTAGCTCCTTATTTTGCAATGGCTCATGCTGAAAATCTTAGTTATAATTATGATGTTTTAATTGTTTTTGATGATCTAACAAAACATGCTAGTGTCTGGCGTGAAGTCGCCCTTTTAACAAATCAGCCAATTGGGAAAGAAGCCTTCCCAGCTGATATTTTCTTTGCTCATTCTAAACTTTTAGAACGATCAGGAAAATTTATTGGCCGCAAATCAATTACGGCCCTGCCAATTCTCCAGACCGTTGATAATGATATCACCGCCCTTGTCTCTTCAAATGTAATTTCGATTACCGATGGGCAAATTATTACTTCTTCTGCCCTTTTTGCTCAGGGAAAAATCCCGGCTATTAATATCGGACTTTCGGTATCTCGGACTGGATCATCGGTTCAAGCTCAAAATATTCGTCTAATTTCAAAAGAAATTTCCTCACTTTATTATAACTACCAAAAACAAATAAAGCTAGCAAAACTAGAAAAATTAGACTATGATCTTAACAAGGAAACTTCCGATCTTTTATTTAAAGGATCACAAGTTGAACAGTTCTTGATTCAAAAAGGGTATTCTCATTATTCTTTAACAAGTGTTTTAATGGGGATTAAAATAATTTCTTGAGGACTTTTAAAAGATGTTCAAGATCCTACAAAAGTTGTTGATTTTATAAGGGTGCTTGTGGAAACAGATCCATTTGCGAAACAAGTTTTTAATAAATATACAAATAATGAATTTGTTGATAATGAACTTGCTGGTTCATATTTTGCAACTCTAACAAATCAGTTTCTAGCAAAAACCGGATCACTAACTCAGTTGGAAATTCCCCTTAGTTTTCCGAAAATGGAAGAGAGCTTACTTGATAATATCATTAAAAAATCGCAGACAATTGGAGGTAGATAAAAATGGTTGGCTATATATCACAGATCTGGACAAACGTTGCTGAGATCAAATTCACAAGTGAATTGGAAAAAATTCAGCTCGAACAAGCATTAGTTATGCATGAAAACCGCACGGTTTTAATTATTAAAAAAATTCTTAATCATAATACTGTCAGGGCGGTTGTAATTGCCAAAGCGGCTCCAATTGCAGTTGGCTCACAAGTAATAAATACTCTTAATTTTTTACAAGTACCGGTTGGTCCTTCAGCAAAAAATCAAGTTTTTAACATTTTAGGGCAATCCCAAAATACACCACAATATCGACCAAGAACAATTCCGATTAACTCGATAATTAATGTTGGAAAAGAAAATTTTAGCATTAGACATAAATTATTAGAGACCGGAATTAAGGCGCTTGATTTTTTTGTGCCGATTTTTGAAGGGTATAAAATCGGGATTTTTGGTGGAGCCGGGGTTGGTAAAACCGTTTTAATGAAGGAAATTATTTTTAATGTTTCTAAACAAAGACAGAAAGTTTCTTCAATTTTTGTTGGTTCAGGAGAACGTTCCCGTGAAGGTCTAGAGTTATTTTTAGAACTAAAAGAGTCAAATTTAATGGCAAAATCAACAATGTTTGTGGCCCAGATGAACGAAACTCCTGGCGCTCGTTCGATGATAGTGCCAATGGGGGTAACAGCGGCTGAATATGCCCGTGATTATGAAAAAGAAGATGTGCTTTTATTTATCGATAATATTTATCGGTTTATTCAGGCAACAAATGAGGTTTCTTCTGCCCTTGAAAAAAATGTTTCAATCGGAGGTTACCATGCAACAATGGCTTCCGATGTTGCTTTTATTCAGGACAGACTTTTTAAAAATGAAAACGGATCAATTACTTCATTTCAAACTGTTTTTCTCCCGATGGATGACCTCTCTGATCCAGCTGCAATTTCACTTTTTACTCACCTTGATTCATCATTTGTGCTCTCCCGTGATAAAATGTCTCGTAATATTTTCCCGGCTTTTGACCCACTTGTTTCAACTTCAAATTCAGTCTCTGTTAATATAATTGGTGAAAGACATTTTAATGCAATTATTGCGGCTAAATCAATTATGAAAAAATATAAGGATTTAGAGGATGTTATCTTAATTTTAGGTTTTGACGAGCTTGATGCCGAGAGCAAAATTATCGTAAGAAAAGCGCTCCAGCTCGAAAACTTTTTCACCCAGAATTTCTTTATGGCAGCCGCGTTTACCAAGGAACCCGGAGTATATGTCCCACTTGAAAAGACAATTGATTCAGTAATCCGTATCATTAACGGTGAATTTTTAGATGTCTCCCCAAGTGAGTTTGCTTTTATAGGTTCAGTTGACGACCTTTTCAAAAAAGAAAGCTAATCAATCTTACCTAATATTAATAAAAAAGCTAATAAATTTCAAAAAATAATAAAAAAGGCCAGAAATTCCTATTTTTCTCCTTTTTTAAAATTTTTGTATTATACCAAAAATAGATTAAATTGTTCCGACTATTAGTTTATTTTTTGATAATTTTGCTTTTAATTCTTTAAAAACTAGCTTGAAAATGTTAATTAAAAAATTTTCAAATTTATTTGGAAATTTTTTAATTTTTGTTATAATAGCGTTATAATAATAAAAAGAATGAAAATTTTTGTTTAAAAGAAGCTAAAATCTTGTTATTCTCTCATCGAAAATTTTTAATTTTCATTAAATTTATTAAAAATAACCGTTTAATAATTAACATTTTCAGCTTTTTTATAATTAAAAACTACAAAATTATTAATTTATTATAAAATGTAGCCGCTTAGATGCAAAAAAAAAAAAAAAAAAAAAAAACTTTTAAATTATCAAGTTTTACTATATAATGTTAATAATAATTATATAACTTTATTTTTAGATTTTTTTGTTATATTTTAACAGATTTATAGTATAATTTTCGAAAATGAAAACCTTAAAAGCCCGTTTTTTATTTGTTTTGGATCTTGATGGAACCGTTTTATCAGATAGTGCAAATTCAGAAATTCATCCTGATACTGAAACAGAAATTAAGCGTGCAATTGAATTAGGTCATATAGTTTGTATTTTAACAGGCCGACCTTGAAGATCAACAAAACCCGTTTATGAAAAGCTCGGGTTAAACACAATTGTCGCTAATTTTAACGGCGCTTTTGTTCACAACCCGACTGATAGTGACTTTGTTCCAATCATAAATTACATAAATTTAAACGATATTTTGTATATAATGGGCGATAAACGGGTTAAAGCTGAAATTTCTAACGTGGCAATCGAAGGTCCAGGATGGGCTAAAATTAAAAAACGCGATAAACAACTTGAGCAAGTTTTTGGATTTAACCATCTTAGTAACTTAAAACCAGGTCTTAATTTTCATAAAATCCCTTTAAAACCGACGTGTTTAATTCTAGATACAAAACCA